>NZ_PNDJ01000006.1:0-136585 GCF_005887255.1 Pseudoalteromonas sp. S1609
TACAAAACTAAGTTTTACTCGACTCACTGAGTAGCTCGTGCCTCGCTATGCGTTGGCGTTCCCCGTCTCAGTGGGGTCGCATTATAGGGCGAATCGATTTTAACGCAAGCGTTTTTAAACGCTTTTTTGCATTTAATTCTTACCCCAAAGATACCCCACCCAGAAACACAGGATACCCACAAAACCCTGTGGATAACCTTGCTTTTACCCTGCTATCCTAACGCAGAAACAAAAAAGCACCTTAACATTGGTGCTTTTTATAGAGAGTTTATCTTAATCGTTAATACAAAATGCTATAAAGCTTGCGACGATATTTAGCAGCTAGCGCATCGCCATCAGGTAAAGACGCAATAACAGCCAAGAAGTTTGGCTTAGCCTCATCAAAATTCAGATCTTTCTTAAGAATAGTAAAGAGTGCTTCTAATGCTTCCTCTTTCCTTCCTGCTTCATTAAGTAGGTTACTTAGTTCCATTTGTAATTCAAGCTCATTGGGATGCTTGGCTACTCTTTCTTGCAATGCTTTTATTTCAGGTGAATCAGTTGCCTCTAGCGCAGCCTCACATTTAGCTTTAATGTTATTGAAGTATGCATCTTGATCTTGTGCTTCTATTGTCTCTATTAATGCAGCGGCTTCATCTAGTTTGTGAATCTGTATACATATATCTGCAAGCACTAATTTAATTCTCGCATTACTACTATCTAACTCATACGCTTGCTTAGCATAATTAAACGCGGCATTTAAATCACTATTAACCAGTGCTTGCTTGGCTTGCTCTAATAATAGGTCCTGTTGCGCAGGTAAGTGTTTAGATAGGACATCACGTACTTGGCTTTCTGTTTGTGCACCCGCTAATACATCAACTGGAGCTGAGTCTTTTAATAACACTAAAGTAGGCAAGGTTTGTAAACCTACTTGCTGGGCAAGTTGCGAGGCCAAAGCTTGCTCTGCATCACAATCTAAGTTTGCTACAACTATATAGTTATTATATTCGGCGGCTAGCTTATCTAAAATAGCTGCTTGGCTAATACATTCTGGGCTTTGAGGCGAAAAAAAGTTAAGTAATACTAACTTTTGTTGTGATGTCTCACCTAATACTTGCTGAAGGTTTTGTGCGTTAAGATTAACTATATTGCTCATTGAGTTATTGCCATGTTCATCTATTTAGGTTTTTATATGGTGATGAAGATAATAATTACAAGACATGTGTCTAAATCATTTAAGACACGCATACAATATAAATGAGTGAAATATGAAATTAGTATATGCGAGTGCTCTGTGTTTATTGGTTAGCCCATTATTAAGTGCGCAAACACTTAAGCTTGATCTTAATAAAAGTATGCCAGCAATAGAAAAGCTTTATCTAGATTTACACCAGTCACCTGAACTGTCTTATCATGAGCAGCAAACAGGTAAAAAAATGGCTTCGCAGCTTCAAAAGCTTGGGTTTGATGTAACCAATAGCGTTGGCGGTTATGGCGTCGTAGGTATATATAGAAATGGCCAAGGCCCCACCGTTATGATTCGAACTGATACTGATGGCTTACCAATCACAGAACAAACAGGAAAAGCATACGCATCAACTGTTACCACACTAAATAAACAAGGTAGCAAAGTCGGTGTTATGCATGGCTGTGGTCATGATATTCATATGAGTTCATTTATAGGCACCGCGCAACAACTAATTAAAAATAAACAGTCGTGGCAAGGTACTTTAATGATGGTTGCGCAACCGGCTGAAGAAGTTGGGGGTGGTGCAAAAGCAATGCTTAGTGAGGGGTTATTTAGCAAATACGCAAAACCCGATCATATTATAGCTTTACATGTTAGTGCTAGTGTACCTGCAGGAAAAATTGCTCTGAAAAATGAGTACACTATGGCAAGCGTCGACTCAGTTGATATTTCAATAAAAGGCAAAGGAGGCCATGGAGCCTATCCACATACGACTGTTGACCCTGTTATTATTGCTGCTCGCACCATTTTAGCATTACAAACAATTACGAGTCGTGAGTTATCTCCTCTTGAACCATCAGTGATCACTGTTGGATCTATCCATGGCGGCTCAAAACACAATGTAATCTCTGATGAAGTAAAGCTACAACTTACTCTGCGTAGCTATAACCCAGAAGTTAGAAACGCGCAAATTGCTGCGATTAAACGCATTACTGCAGGTATTGCACAAAGTGCAGGTCTAGAAAAAGCGCTCTACCCAGAAGTTTATGTTCATGAAAGTGAATCGATTCCATCTACTTACAATAATCCGGAGCAAACAAATATAGTTAGGAGTGCCATTGCTGATGCAATTGGTGTAAAAAATGTACTTGAAACTAAAGCTGTTATGGCTGGTGAAGACTTTGGACTATATGGTAGAACAGATGAAAACATCCCCATTACTTTATTTTGGTTAGGCGGAGTTAACCAACAGCAATATACAAATGCAATGAAAAATAATGAAACACTCCCTTCATTACATTCAAGTAAATTTGCTCCCGATTATAAAGTAGCGCTTCCAACAGGAATAACTGCAATGAGCAATGCCGCTGTAGCATTATTCAATCAATAATCTTCAAGGTTATTTTTAAGCCCTGAGTTTAATTTACCGCAGGGCTTTTTTTGTAACTCGACTTTTTATACGGCGCTTTCTTTGTACGTTTAGCAAAACGCTTCTTAGGCGATGTTTTTGGCAAATGTGCAAATACATTACTATCGCAGTTAGTTGCTTGGCTTACAAAATTAGTTAAATCAGCCAGCAAAGGCTGTATAAATTGCTGATAACTCATTGCTTGCTGAGCGATATCTCCTAAACTCGCCTCCCATTTTGCAGTTAAATCGGGGCTTGATAACCCCTCAGGTAATACACTAATTAGTACCAGACCTGTTTCAGTTGCTTTAATTGCTTTTCCTTCACGTTTTAAAAATCGACGTTTAAATAATAGTTCAATGATACCTGCGCGAGTGGCTTCAGTACCAAGGCCATCTGTCTCTTTTAATATTTTTTTGATTTGCGAGTCTTTTACATAACGGCTAATTCCCGTCATAGCAGCAAGTAAGGTTGCATCGGTAAAATGAGCAGGAGGAGTTGTATGCTTTTGCACCACCTCACCTTTAGTACAGGTAAGTACCATGCCTTTTTCCAAATAAGGCAATGTTGCTTCTTCTTTAAGTTCTGACTTACCCATAAGCAATTTAAAACCCAAGTCTACATCTTGTTTTGCATTAGCTTTGAATAAGCCACCCGCTATAGTTACCTCTACCTTGGTTTCGTTATAAATGTAATCGGGATAAAACTGAATTAAATAGTGTCGACTTATTAACTGATAAATTTTTTCTTCATCACTGGCTAAACTCACAGTTTTTAACTGTTTAGCTGTTGGTACAATCGCGTGGTGAGCTGCTACTTTTGAATCGTTAAAACATTTACTTCGTTTTTTTGCATCTGCTCCATTAACAAATTCTGCTTTTTGGCCTCCATTTACTGCAATCGCTTTTAGTATCGCAGCTGCATCTTGGTGATGATCTTTTGGTAAATAACGATTATCTGAGCGTGGGTAAGTAATTAACTTATGACGTTCATATAAAACCTGGCAAGTATCGAGCACTTTTTGCGCTGGCATCCCGAACGCTTTAGCGGCATCTATTTGTAAAGCAGACAAATTATAGGGAAGCGGCGCGGTTTGTTTTTTTTGCTTTTGCTCAAGAGCAGTTACGCTTGCTGGTTGATTAGCGATACGTGAAGTTACATTTTCAGCTAAAGCTTTGTGAAGCACTCTGCCCTCTTCATCTTGATAAGGTTCACACGCTTTACTTGGTATCCATTTGGCAGTAAATGATTGCTCCTTAGGTGTATCAAGGTGAGCAAGTACTTCATAAAATGGTTTTGATACAAAATTTGCTATCTCGTTATCGCGATTAACTACTAGGCCCAAAATGGGTGTTTGCACTCGTCCAACCGACAATACATTACCAAATCCCGCTTTTTGCCCCGCTAATGTGTATGCACGCGTCAAGTTCATGCCAAACAACCAATCAGCACGAGACCGCGCAAGAGCAGAAACACTCAAAGGAATAAAGTCACGGTTAGCACGCATACTATTTAGTGACTTTTTAACTGCCGTTAAGTTTAAGTCACTGATCAGTAAGCGCTGAATATTTTGCTTTTTTGCTTGGCTGATTTTTGCTTGTTCTATTACTTCATCAACTAATAACTGGCCTTCACGGTTAACATGTAATTAAAGGTATTGACAGTCGACATTTAATTATTAATCTTGACAACATTGGAGGGGATATGACGTCAAATAAACAAAATTTAAAAAAGAAAAATAGAACTAAATTTATCGACGCACTGACAGATTATGATTTAGAAATAAGTAGTAACTCTATTAGCGAAAAAAGTAGAGAGTTCTGCTTATCTGATGGAAGAAGTTATTTTAAGACTCAAATAAATTATCGACCACTGGATCACGAGCCTTTATTTCATTTTCCTATGTTATTTAATAAAGAAGGTTCACCTTGGTATGAGGGAAATCAATTTCTCTTGAGTATTGCTTTAGACCACAGTTTTGAGTACACCCCCTTAAAGATAGCTAGAAAGGCATCAGCACTGCTGGATTACCAGATGTGGTGTGAAGAAAATGATGTACAAATGTTTAACTACAGTGCAAGAAGACCCAAGAATAGACCGTCGTATAGATACTTTTCTTATCTACTGAACGAAGGGAAATCAGCAGGAAATCTAAACACAAGAACTAAGCTTGTTTACGACTTTACTTGCTATTTCAGTTCAAAGTACCAGATTGATAAAGATAGAATCGACAAGGTAACAGATGTCCAAAAAAATTATTCGTCTAAAACAGGTGAAACCTACAAAAAGAAGCTAAAAAAGCGCTCACAAACTAAAGCTCGCAACAATAGCAAACCATCCGTAGACGATAGCTTAGTGCTGGATGACGGTGAATATCTAAAACCATTAGGTGAAGACCAACAAAAAATATTGTTTAAACATATAAAGTCATCTTCATTCAATGTTGATGAAAGACAGATTTTTCAATTTGCCGTAGACACAGGTGCGAGAAAGCAATCTATTTTGACACTGCGTCTCAAGCATTTAGAGCACTTTAAACCTGAAAACCTGAAAACAGATGGCACGTACGAAATTAATGCAGGTCAAGGGTGTTTGATGGATAGTAAAAATAGCAAAAATATAACAATTAAAGTGCCCTCATATTTAGCAGAGAATTTGAAAATATACGCAAACAGTAAAGCTGCAAAAAAGCGCAGGAAGCTATTTATTCAGAAATATGGAAACATATTTACCGATCCTAATGAAATATATGTTTTTCTTGGAAAAAGAGGTGACTGTCGATACATGGCTAAGTCTGATCCCAGGTTTAGTAGTACCCGAACACCACCCTCTGGAGGATCGATTCAGACCATAGTTAATAGGTTATTCAAAGTATTAGAAAAAGAGAATGAAGGAAACCATATTCCTAGTGACTTTACTTTTCATTGGTTGAGGGCGACCTTTGCCTACAACTTGTATTTGCATCTTCTACCTCTTGTAGACGCTAAAAAGATGACATACTCAGATCAAATAGCGTTTATTCAAAACGCATTAGGCCACGATGATCCTTCAACAACCGAAAACTATTTGAAGCTGTTCACCTCCGAAAATGTATTAGAAGAAATGCAAGAAACTTGGGAAGAGCGTCTATTCCAAAAGTCTGCTTTTGATCTGGTGTAAATATGTTAGTAGAAAGAAAAACACAGTTGATGTCGATTGAAGAATTCAACGAAGTAGAAGTGATGGACTTTACTGCGGTTAGACTAAAACACCCGCTCAAGCCAGAGACAGGCAGGCCAATAGATCTTGGCTCACTGGCTTTTTCTAAAAGACAGAAAACGAACGAAATTAACTCAACGTCAGGCAATCGTGCTACTTTAGTTGATTTAAACTCGTTAAGACCTGAGCGCTCGTTTTTTATTTCCAATTTTTCTGGAAATTTAGGAAAAAGTGCTACAACACAAAAAACAAATCTGAAGGAAATAATGCCAATCTGTGACTGGATGGATTCGAATGGATACGAAAACTACCTAGAAGGTAAGCAGCAATTACATGATGCATATTTGGCATATACCACTCACCTCAATAACCGCTTAAAAAGTAATGATGATGCAATAAAAATCACATCAAGAGTAGCTAAAGATAAGCAATGGATGTGTCGCAAGCTAATTGATATCGCATTCCCTGGTGAGTTAGACGCCATCATTGGTGGAATTAAAACAATCAAAGCAGCTAAAACACCTAAAGCTATTATCAAGTCTAGCTATGTTGATCATTATTGGGAGTTAAATTTAGAGTTATTCAATAAATTTTCTGCACAATTTATTTCAAATGATGACTTTCCTCCACATATCAAAACACCAACAATTAACAGCTATTACATGCCTTGCCACTCTAGGCAGCTACCGATATTGATACCAGATATACAGTCAATCAATAAATACACAGCGAATAAAGCACCAATAACTTATTTTGATTATTTCAATGGCAAGCCAGTTAGAGCAACCGATGATCATACTAATCGCGAAAAAGACAAAATTAATGAATTTACTCAGATATTTTCTGAAATAAAAGCTAATAAGCTATCTCAAGATCGTATTAATCTTGCAATGAGGGCCAAATATGCATTTATTCAATGTTTTAGAATTTTAACCCGAATTAACAACGCTGAATTAATTAAGCTAGCGTATATAGAGGAATATGAAAAAAAGCGGGATGTATTGGCTCAGGGCTTCTATGAAGTAAAATTTAGAGCTAACGATAGACACGTAAAGTTTCGAATAAAAACACAAGGTTACCTTCTTTTTAAAAAATATTTGGAGTTAAGGAAACTTCTTTTAGACGGAAAAGAATGTCCATATCTATTTTTTTCACTCGGTGAAAAAAATATTGGTACGCCACAACAATTGAACCGTCAACATACAGATAAACATCATAGTTATCTCAGAAAAATGGGTTTTTTACATGAGGAATCGAAAGCTTTAAAGGACCAGGAACTTAGAAATCTGAATACTCGATTTTTAAGGAAGTTAGGTTTCTCTGCCAAGGAGGTTGCTGACAATAACAATCATAATGTGGAAGTAGCAGATGAAATCTATGCTGCTACCCCAGCAGAGGAGCAAGTTGAAGAGTTAGGTAACTTTTTTCAAGCGATGAGAGAGGCTGCAAAAAAAACAACTCTTATGTCTAAAAGTAACACTAAGCCAACGACTGCGGGATCTTGCGACGATAAAAATGAAATTCCAATAGCCATAATAGATGATGCTCCTTTCGAACCTGATTGTAAGACTCCCCAAGGTTGTTTGTTCTGCCGTTATTATGTTTGTCATGCGGATGAAGAAGACTTAAAAAAACTTATGAGTTTAAAATTTGTGATCGAGCTTATTCGCGAAAAGGCTATCGATTTCGAGTTCGCAGATGAAATGTACTCTCTAATTGATATTCGAATTGACTTTATTCTAGAGCACATTGCCAGCCGCTCAGCTAGTAATGCAGAACTAGTACAAAAAATGAAAAAAGATGTTCTATCTGATGGCGATTTGACTACTTTTTGGGAAGACCGCCTAGATTACTACGAAGAGATGGGGTTGGTTGTATCATGAAAATTAAATATGAATCTGCGTTTCATAAAATAGCAGATGAACACGCTATAGTTCCTGACAAATACACGTTACTAAACGATGTATTTACTTCTCCTAAAAAGAGCTTTGTACTTTGCAAAGATAGATCAGGTTTACCAACAGCGGTATATGGAGCAAGAACCTGGGACTTCGCGCCAATAAATATGGCAGAGACTACAACGAGCAAACTACATTTTAGTTATTTGGACAGCTTAAATGTAACTGAAGGTACAGCTACCTCTCTGTATGAACAAACTAAACAGCTAATGTTTATGCTCATATATTTTTCTGGTTCTGGCAGAACAGGGATTTCATCGGTCAAGGTTATTGTTAATAGGTTTCACTGTCTCAGAAAAATTAGTCTGTTTTGCGTAAAATGTAACAATGAATTAATTGCAGATACTTTATCGATAAAAGACATTTTATCAAGCGAGAGCTATTTAGCTGCGCATGTGAAAGAGCTAACTGAACATGAGCAAAGTGAACTTTCTAATTTGCTTTCATCGCTCAGAAGTATTAAAGCAAAATACCTTGGGGTTGAAATTGTTAAGTTTCATAAACCTAAACCTGATACTAAACAAACACCTGTCATCCCATCGCGGATTTACTTTTCTTCTTTTGAAAAGCTACAAGAATCGGTTAAGAAATATCATAGAGTACGAAATCACTTAACTGAGCTTATAAAAGAATTTAAACGTGAAAATGTAGGCTTAGCATTATCCACTCAAAATAAGGAAAAGCTTACAAATCAACTTCCTACTTTACCAGAGTTACTGAAGAAGCATCGCTTATACACATTTTTTACTGAAAATTACTCTGTTAAAGATAAAAAAAATTTGACGCCAGCTATCAGAGATATCCAGCTAACATGTAAAACTCTCATTCATCAATATACTGCGATGCGAAATGGCGAGGCTCTACGCATCAAGTATGATTGCATTAATAGTGTAAACCTTTCAGATGAAAAAGATGTTGCGCCAAATCTTAAGCCAAATAGATTTGTACAAGTAATCTCGACAACGACTAAGTTTACTGCTTACAAACATGAAGCTGGTTGGTTGTGTCCCAAAGATGTTATATATGCTATTGAAACACTACAAGCAATTGTTGATGGTCTGGCTGTATTATTTAACATCGAACCTAAAGAGCTACCTCTATTTCACTCACCTGCAATAATCACACATACTGGGAGCAAACAAGGAACGATATCCTCCTTCAATGGTGAGACTCCATCTTGTTTATCAGATTTACAGATAAACCAAAATGACCGAGATGAATTAATAAATAGCGATAACACAAGAAAATATGATCATCCTAAATTTGATGTAGGCGCAAACTGGCCTTTTACAAGTCATCAATTTCGTCGCAGTCTAGCTTTTTACGGTGCAAATTCTAATCTCATCTCTGAATCAACTGGAGCACAATTATTCAAGCATCTGAACCATGAAATGCAGCGTTACTACCGAAAAGGCTTCAACAATATAAGAACCGTTCTTGGCTATTTAGATAAAACTACAGGTGAGATAAAAATCCCTGATGATCACTTTATTTTTGAGTTTCAAACAGGCATGAGTACCAACCAGGCAAGGCAAATACTTGAACTGATTCTTGAGGATAACCAAAGAAATGGTGGTAAAAAAGGAGATTTTATAGCCCAGCATCGTAGCGAACAGGGTATACAAGATGATGATGTTTATATCTTGGAGTTAAAATCTGAAACACAAAGAAAAGTTGATGCTGGTGAAATTTCTTATAAAAAAACTCTATTGGGAGGATGCTTAAAAGTAGGCAGATGTAATTCATTCATGTTAGGTGAATTTACCGCATGTTTATCATGTAATGAAGCAAACATAGAGCTAGATAAAGTTGATGCACAAATACTGAAAATGGAAAATAAATTAATAACATACGATAACGGAAGCGCTGAACACCAACTGGTTAGTAGAGAGCTTTCAGAGTTGAAGACATTCAAAGAAAAAGCACTAAGAAAGGCCGAATTAGCATGAGTAACAACAAACTAAAAGATTGCTGGGATGCTTTTGAACGACTAAAAAAAGGTATGCCAAATAATAAGGAGTTTCTCGGAGAAACAATTACCAACTCTCTAGTATCAAAAGAAGCGGGATTAGATGCAGGTTATGTAAAAAATGCTAGACCAAGCCATAAAGAATTGGTTGATGCGATTGTTGAATATAACAAGAAGATTATTGAAGGAAATTTAGAAAAAAAAATAGAAAGTCTTGAGCTTAAATTAAAAGCTGAAAAAGAGAAATCGAAAAAGCTGAAAAAAGAGCGCAATGAAGCATTTGAACGAGAGGTATTGTTATTTGATAAACTTATCAAACTAGAGGAAAAGGTTGAAAAATCAAACGTTTTAAAAATTAGATAGCGTGAAAATGGGATTTAAGAACAGGGTTGGTTACTGTTAGGTAGTAGAACCCTATTTTTATTAAATCAATCTATACTGGTTTATTATCTCGTAAAAAAACATAGATTATAAACCCATATAGGCTCTTTTAGAGCTATCAAAAGAGCTATTAAATAAAAGACCAAACGACATTTCAAATCGAAACGTGGTTTGGTCTTGCCCACCCCATACCCTTGTTGCTTAGGATTTTTTCAGCTACTTGGCGTACCGTTCACCTAGCCATTGGCAAATCACAAAGCACCTTTATGTTGAATGCGACCATAGCTTAGAAAAGCTAGGGTGGCACCGCAAAGCGAAACATAACTAGACGGTTGTATTTCCAACCTATAGCGGAGTATTACTCCAGTTTGGTTTTGGGTTTATACGATTATCTAACTCTGACTTTAAATGTCAATTACATCTGGTAAATGTATACCATCTTTCATTAAGGAACGCCTGAGTGAGAACTGCAACTCTTGCCCAGAATACTCAAAACGTTCATGGGGGATGTATTTCCCTTCTTTTAGATCTTTAGCAATAGCATCTGTAATCTCTATTAACTCTTCTAATGATAGTAGCTTAGGTACACCAAAAGTTACCCAATTTGCCTCTTCATAATCACAATGTGAAATTTCACTCATATCAATCGGCTCTCTTCCTTTCAGGTCATAGCCTTTTCTTGTCTGAGGCACGCAATAATAGCTATCATCCTTACGGAAAATTAACAAACGAGATAACGCTACTTTCAATAACCTTCGATTAAACCCGATATTTTTACGAATAACATGCTTAACAATTAGATCGCCTGTTAACTTAAAAAAATATGCTTTACCATCTCCTTCAGCAAATAGCAGATGTTCAGATTTTCTTCGAAGTTGGTCGCCGAATTCTTTGATGAAAAATCGCATTTGACGCTCAGTAGCAAGAACTCCATCATTTAACCAGCGACTAACAAGGGAGATCGATTTAGGATTTAATCCAGCCTTAACTGCAATATCTTTATTTGTCATGCCTGACTCTTTAGCTAGTTTTAAAAGCCTTTTTGTATCCTTACATTTTTTATCAGTTTTCAAAAGCTACTCCTTGGGCTGGTAGAAATTGTATTATCTACCAGCCAATTAGATTAGTCATCCCCAATATAGTCATCATTATTTGGATTATGACAATCAGCCCAATCGTCCATATCTGCGTCATTATTTGGGTTGTTTATATCTGACCATACATCAAGTTCTTCTTGTGACATATCTGGCATAACTTTCTCCTTACTTTTTACCTTTATAAATAGGGTTATTTGGGTTTAATTGATTACTTCTATTATCCAAAACCTTTTGGTATGCCGTATTTGTACCAGATGAACCAGAATTTGAATTTTTTTGATTTGCTTTGTGGTTGTTATTACTCATGACATTCTCCTTTGTTTTTTGTCAGGAGAAATAGTAGAACTAACCCTTTATTTGTTGAAGTGATAGCGTGGTGATAGTTGTGTGATTTTCAGTGATAGTTGGTGATTTTCAGTGATAATTGGTGATGCCCACTATTTGATTAGCTTGCTTGTCAGAATAAATAGCACTTTTAGTGTCTAACTATGCTCTGCCGCATGGTCTAAGGAGTAAAAGTGAATGCTAAGCTTCTTATTTGTTTAATGATAGGTTTTAATTCGTTATACCACCGTCAGAAAAATACTCCTTGTACTTTTCAATTTCTTTTTGAGTTTTATCTATATTTGCCTTAATCCGTTTTGTTAAAACGTTGGTAATATAATTATCTATATCATCTGAGCAATCACCTGTTCCGTTTGAGTAGCACCAGTTTTTAAACTCTTCCCTTAAAAAATCAAACTTATCGAATAATTGGTTTTTAACAAAACTTTTAAAGCTATCAAACTCTTGTTCATATTCTAAACCTTCGATTGTTTTGTATTTGCTTTTATTCCTAATACAGTACATGCCAATAATATATGCTAAATACCCGTCATATCTCGTCGCTAACATTTTTTCTGGTGGCGGTATTGGGGTATTTTTAACTTTGTCCTAATTGTTTCCTGAAATATATTTTTCAAGTTGGTGTTTGACTAGTTCTTCACAATAAGCTAGGACTTTCTTCTGATAAGTTTGATCTAGTTTTTTTATTTTGTCTAACTTGTAGTCACTAATAAAACGGATTTCACCGTTTTTCTCTTCGATTATTATCTCTATGAACTCAGACTTTTTATTTGAGGTTATAAGTTCTGGTTTACTTAGATTCGTTTTCTTCTTTTCTAATGTATTTTGGATTAACTCAGTGTGAAATATTAGAACTCTTTCTAAATCATTACTTATCCAAAGGTTTTCAATGCTATATAAGTTATTGAGTTTTCTCCACTTTAGGCATTGTGGTAGAGAATTTCCTCCTGTTTTAATCATCAAATATTCAACTGACCTTATTGCAACTGGATATTTCTCAGTAAGTATATTTCTTGCTGATGAAGTTAGTTCTTCCAAGTTCGTTTTTTCAATAACCTGAACTAGGTGGTCATTTTCTTCTAAAAAGCGTTTAGCCGCATCAATACCTTCTATAGAGCCTACTGAGCTTAATAGCTCTGCTAACTCTGCATCGTCTTTAGCTTCATTAAGTTTATCCCAATAAACAAATATAGCGTCTAATATTACTTCATCGATAACCATAAAAGGGGAAGGATCAAAGAAAAAATCATCACCCTTAGCTAGTTTTTCTTCTACCAAATAGTTCAAAATTTCATGTCGAATAACTGCATCTAACTCTATGAGCCATTGTTCTACAAATGGATTATTAATCTTTCTTTTTGTCATGATTCTATTGTTTAAAGGGAAATATCGGGCTTGATAATGTGACCTAACGTTTCCTCGCCTATTAGGTTATGCCTAAGTAATATACTTAGGGTAGCAGAAATAAGTGTTACAAACGTTATTTTTAAAGTCTAAATAACAATTAGTTAGACTTTTTAAATTGTTAATTAATTACTTTTTCGGAGTATATGATGAATAACCATGAATACAGAATTAAAGAATTAGAAAGAAAAGTTAGGGGGATGCAAGTTCAAATTGAAAAATCTAATAGTACGAATAAAAAACATGAAATGGCTATACGAAACCTTGAAATTAAAAATGCAGTTGAGTCAGGTGTTTCTCAGAAAAAAGTAGCTGAAATCTATGACTTGAGCGCAGCTAGAGTAAACAGAATCGTTAAAAAAGCAGTATGAAAGACAAGAAAACTTTCAATCAATGGTTACAAGTTAAATAATGCAATTTTTCTGATGGGTATATCAGAAGAAATTTAAAATATATTAAGGGTGAACAATATGGGAACACTTACACAACAGGGAGCATTTCGAAAAGATAGAAATGCTCTGAACAGAGCTAAAAAAGCAGACGTATCAACTGCCGATATAATTAATAAAATGGCTGAAACACATTCTAAACCAAACTCGGCACAAGCTTTTGCCGAAGCAGCTGGAGCAATAATTCATGTTGAAGCTAATATCAATAAGGAATCTCCGATTCATGACGCCTTTCAGGCTATTATTGAAGAACGCCACGTGTTGTCTAACGCGGGAGGGATAACCTCATAGTAGTTGAATTTTTTAGAGTTTCTATTAGGTCAACGCTCTAGAGTTTTGACCTTTTTAACTAAGTAATGGTGTATGTGATCTTTTACCCTCTGTAATCACCCCAAGACAACTTACCTTCTTCAATTGGTTGCACAGGGGAAATCTTTAAAACACCAAACTTATTTGTAGCCATGTATTGCCAGCCGTAACACATTGAGAATCCTTCTTTGCTAATTACTCTATGGAGCGAGTATGACTTTCTAGTACCGTTAAAATCCACATCAATCGTAGTCATATCAGAGAAGAATTTTCGGCCTTTATTTATTGAGGTTACTATTCCCGCATCACCTGACTTTTCAACTTTACCTTCAGAGTGCCATGCCCCATGATCTTCACGTATTTTAATCAGGTCACCCTCCCTGATTTCGATAGTTTCAGGGAGTTGATCAAACTCTTTTAATGTTCCACAGAATATTTTTAAAGATATTGAAGAAACAGGAATTTTTTGAATAATCCGATCACAAGCTTTATTTCCTTCGATTATAATAAAATTGTCCGAGGTAACGCCCTGCTCTTTAAGCTCTATTGCAAATTTTGACTCAGAAGTCCCGACAGTAAGTAGATACTTTTTACCAGGTATTAACGCTTTATTTCTATTGTCTCTAGCAGCAACTATATTAAAATTTTGAGTCTCTGAACCTTTTTGACACTTAAGCTCAACCTTTTTATTAGAAAATACGAACCCAGAGATTTTCCATTTCTTGCCATGTCGGTCTGCAATGTTTTCATTCAGCGTGAATACAACTTTTCTACTCATTCAAATACAACTCCGCCATGTCATCCAACTTAGCCTTAACCTCTTTCCAATGAGGCATTACTTGTGTTAATGAACGCCAGAATTTGTCACTATGGTTGTGCTCAGCAATATGGCATAGCTCGTGCAGAATCACGTAATCGACACATTCTTTTGGAGCTTTAACTAAGTGAGGATTTAGCATCAAGTTACCCTTAGTTGAGCAGCTTCCCCATTGTTTAGTCATCGCCATTATTCGAAAGCTCGGTAAACCCGTTACCCATGATGCTTTAGGCAGCATAGCTTGAAGTCTTTCATGAAAAATAGCTTCAGCTTTTCGTGCATACCAACGGTCTAAAAGTGCCTTAATTTTAACCACCCGATCATCACAATCTTTTTTCAGAGTAACGGTTAATTTACCCCGATGAAGCTTAACATTTGGCACTTGCTCAACATCGAAAACTACTTTTAAAACGTAACGCCTGCCCAAATAGAACTGAGTTTCGCCACTTATGTATTGTCTCGGCATTACATATTCATTCTGGGAAGCAAATTCACAAATGCTTTCCCAGATCCATCGAGCACGTTTGAGCATTGCATCTTTGATGGATTCATCAGATGCATTAAACGGAACTGTTGCTACGACTCTTTGGTCAGGATGAACTTTTATAATGACTTTACGAGCTTGTGTTCTACCATGCTGTGATTTAGCATTTTCAGCCTTGCGGATGATGTCGTAATGGATTATTTCCGCACCATAGCTAAAACAGCCCCTTTCGGCTGTTGTCGTTTGGATTTCAGCAGCGATTGATTTACTTATCACTATTTGGCTAACCTCTTGCCAAACCGAGACGTGTTCTTTTCAACACCCCTTCGATAAGCTGCTGTGCTTTATCAATACCTAAGTCAGCAAATAGCATTGGCAGTAATTTCATACTGATTGCGTTTTCAATTTCAGCAGGATTAATGGAGAATTCAGCGACTGCCGTTGTAACAACTTGATCAATACTGAATGCTAGTTCAACGAGTTTTTCATTATCCAATCCTTGCTCTACAAGGTATGTATCTTCGAATAAAAATTTAAACAAGCCATAGTATGCTTGTGCATGTTTATTAAGCTTACCTTCGTCATCATGAAATACAGATGGGGTATCCGCTACTTTGCGCTCTTTGACTTCTTGCTCAAAATCAGCAAACAAAATGTACTGTTTAACTGGCGCATCGAACATAGCCTTGGCATCTTCAATAGCTTTTTTAAGAAGTTTAGAAAAGTATTCTTGCGCGTATGGATCGTCAGCGAGATCTTGCTCAATCATCTTTGTTATTCGACCAGTGATTTTATCCGTTTGGTTTCTGGCCTCGTCATCTGTTATATCCTCAGGTTTAACATTTTTGCCAAGGTTGCCAACAAGGTAAGCACCATCGGGTTCTTTTACTTCAACACCAGCAATATGCTTATCTAGCAGGCTTTTTATGTCTTCAGCGTACTGGTCATAATCGATTGTTTCATTAGCATCTTCACGTACTTGTTTACGTAAGCCTACAAACATTTTTAGATCTTGTTTATACAGATCGCGTTTGCTATCAAATGACTTATTATCAAAGTAACTTGCCGACTGCAACGCTACCTTCATACAGTTTGAGAATGAAGTCAGTGTGGCATAAAAGTCATCACGTTGTTTTAAGTTGATATCAACAAGTTCGCCACTAACATCTTGTACTTTAGGTGCTAATGCTTGTCTTAATGCTGGGCCATCTTGCTTGTTTTTTACTTCTGAAAATATCGCCCATAAATCAGCATGTAAACCTGGTAACTTCTTGTACTCAGTGTCCATGCGATTATATAAACCTTTGAGGTCTTCAATATCAAAACCTGCCTGGGTTCTTTCAGCTAAGTCTTGGTACTTCTCTATCGTTGTATCTAGCTCTTTTAAAATACCGCGATAATCAATTAAGTAGCCAAACTGCTTTTTACTGTGCAAACGGTTCACACGAGCAATCGCTTGAATCAAGTTATGTTCTTTAAGCGGTTTATCGATATATAACACGGTATTCTTAGGCTCATCGAAGCCTGTAAGAAGCTTATCAACCACAATCATTAAGTCATGGCCATCTTCTCTACCGTAGTCTTCAATAATGGCTTTGGTATAAGACTTTTCATCCTCTTTGCCAACATTAGCTTTCCACCAATTCTGGACAATATCTTTGCTTTCTTTATCGACTGCCTCATGGCCTTCACGGGTATCTGGTGGCGACATTGCAACAACCGAACTCACTTTACCAATATCATCCAAAATCTTCTTATATCGAATCGCAGACGCTTTAGAGTCACAGGCCAATTGCCCTTTTAACCCTTGTTGTTTAAAGTTCTGAAAATGATCCGATATATCATGCGCGATCAATTCGATTCGGCCTTCGGTTTGATAAACCTGCCCCTTTTGAGCAAATTTCTTTTTAAGGTCGGTTCGTTGTTTATCTGTAAGGGCACTGGTCATACGCTCGAACCAAGCATCAATGGCTTTGTCATTGATGTTCAGTTCTGGAATTCTTTCTTCATACAACAACGGCGTAACAGTTTTGTCTTCAACTGCCTGCTGCATAGTGTAAGAGTGAATAATCTTGCCAAACTTATTTTCGGTTTTGTCGTCTTTTAATAAAGGCGTACCAGTAAAAGCGACTAATGCAGCTTTTGGTAGTGCCTGTCGCATACGCACGTTGTTTTCACCGTTTTGGCTACGATGCCCTTCATCAACTAAAACGATAATGTTGGGACTGTCGTTATAGCAGTCTTTATGCTTAATGGCTGAGCCAAACTTGTTGATGATTGAGAAAATAACGCGCTCGTTTCCTTTACCTATCTGCTGCGCCAATCGTTCGCCTGACGTTGCCATTGCGTCTTTTTGATCTCGATCGGTTAGTGCTCCTCCAGAAGCAAAAGTTCGACTTAACTGATCTTCTAGATCAACACGGTCAGTAACAATAATCACTCTGCATTTGGCTAAATCTTGCAACCAAATCAGCGCTTTTGACAAAAACACCATAGTGAAAGACTTACCACTGCCTGTAGTATGCCAAATCACGCCACCTTCGCGTGCACCTGTATCGTCATAATTACTGATCCTTTCTATCAGAGCTTTAATGCCGAACACTTGTTGATAACGAGCGACAATTTTTCCCGCTTTCTTATCGAATAAAGTAAATAGACGAACCATTTCTAACAGCCTGTCAGGTCTTAATAAACTAATGATAAGCCTGTCTTGATCAGTAACGGTTAGCTCTCCAGAAGCTAATAACGTTAGGTATTCATCTTTCTCAGCAGGGTTACGGTGAGCAAATAGCTTGTCGATTTTATTTTTTTCAAGCTCATTATTTTTTAGCCGAACAAACTCAGCTTCTATAATTTCTTCTTCTTTCCACTTAGCCCAGAACTTATCAATTGTTCCGCATGTGCCATATAACCCTTCATGCCCATTGATGGAAAGAAGTAGCTGGCTATAAGCGTATAAGTGAGGAACTTCTTGTTGACCTTGATTGCGAATATGCTGGGATATCGCTTCAAAGCAAGTAGATTTGCCTTCATGCTTTGAATCAGGCCGCTTTGCTTCAATAACTACCAGTGGTAAGCCATTAACAAAGCAAACAATATCTGGCCTGCGGTTACCCGTACCTTCCGCATTTTGAACTGTCATCTCTTCAGTGAAATGGAAGTAGTTGCTATCTAGGTTTTGCCAATCAATTAGTTGTATAGTAGGAGAGGTTTTCTTGCCATCAACAAACTCCGTCACGCCAACGCCATATAGCATTGCTTCATACAGCTTCTCATTGGCACTTTTTAGACCCTCATTCATTGCGGGGTTAAGTTGGTGAATGATTTTATCAATCGCTGCCTCAGTGAGCTTTTGATGCTTTCCTGCTAACATATAAGTTTGCGTCGATAAAAACTCACGCATTACTGGTAACAACATAACCTGAGATGTTGTTTTCCCTTCTGATGCAACCCTATTGCCACGAAGCTGTTCACATTCACTTGGCGAGATAAACTCGTAGCCCAGCTTTGCCAGCAAGGTCATAGCAGGTATTTTTGAGCTGAACTCTTCTTTAAAATTGGCTGTAGAAACCATAATGTTTACCTGCTACTCAAAAGACATTTCGTTAATCGTTTCTAAAATCTGATTCATAGCCTCGTTTTGATCAGGAGCGCCACCCATGAATCCTCGATAAATATAATTATTCCACTCGTCGAGCTGTGATTCTTCAGGTATATACGTATCGACATTTCTATTGCAGTCTCTTGCAATCATAACCATCATAACGTCAAATGCCTCTGGTCTCTTCCTATGACCTTCTTGAAGTAAGCTTGGCAGGGAATCGACACCTAAAAACTTTCCAAGTTCGTTGGCATCCCATTTCCCTTTCTTTAAGTCACTTATTAAATCAGGCTTAAAACAGACAAGCATAATTCCAATTAACCTTAGTAACGTATATCCAAGGAACTGATTTTCAGGAAATTTTTTATTGTTGGAAAGTGCTTGAGAAATTTCAATATGCAAAACTAGAGTCTCAATTTCTCGAAGTGAGAGCGTGTGATGCTTAATTAAGTGTTCTATAGCCTTTCCAAAAGCTGGGCTCTTGAGCATATCATCTGGTAGAGACTTTTTCTCCTTAGCTAGAGAGAAGAAGTGTTGCCGTGCTGCAAGAACAGGGTTATGCGAATTTCTATCAGAGCGATCCGAAAGTTCAAAACGGAATTTAATAAACTTATCTAAGTACCTTTGAGCATCAACGGCAGCTCCGTAGCAGTGATTTATAGATGCTTTTAGCTGCTGAGTGTTCGTCACTAATACAAACTGTACGCCATCAACGTCGAACGTATGCTTGATTATTTCGAGCATATCCACAGCAAAGTTTGGTCTACATCGATCTAATTCATCTACAAACAATACAATTGGTTTTTTAGCTGCTATTTCTGCCATTGCTTCTTGCAATGCTTTTAAGTTTTTCTCTGCTTCTACATGGTCTTTTAGAATGGATTCAACCGTGGCATCAATTGTTTTGTCAGCGGCCTGTTGAATTTGTTTATCAAAATCATCAACTACATCTGCTGCATCTTGTCGAAGAAGGTGTGAGACACCAGCTTTGGCAATTGTCTTCAAACCATACCTAACGGCAGGAAGTGCTTTCTTAACGAAACTTTGTTTACTTTCATCTTCAGGTAAAACTTTGATTACCTCAGCAAGTACCGTCATCAAAGGTTCATTGGCATGGTCGGCCTTAAATGCGTCAATATAGATTAAGTGATGAGACTCTTGCTCATGCATCAAATTAATCAGTTTATGGCAAAATTCGGTTTTTCCAGTACCCCAACTACCATCTATTACCATAGGTGAAATATCAATTTCAGCCTGTAATAGTGAGATTGCTTTTTCGGCAATACTTTTCCGTTTAAATTCGTCCCTTTCGTTAAAAGTTAATGCTGTGATATCCATATTTTCCTCATAACTAATCATTTTATTTTTGCCACGCGCTTTAAAGCTACTACTGTAACTAGAGCATACATTCCTGCTTTAACAAAACTTTACTCGATTGTACCTGTTATCTATAAACTAATGACACTTGTAGTTTAAGGAATGAGTAATCTATAAAGCTAACTCAGTATTGAAATTCTTCTGCATGAACAATCAAAACTTTCTCACCAATTTTTCCAAACAATTGAGTTACGGCATTGTGAAACGGTCTCAACTGCAATGTGGTAATGGGTAGAAGAGTAAAATCTCTTTGAAAAGGAAGTAATTCACATTTCGCAAACTCTTCTATGGCATTTAACGAATTAGCATCTATTAATTTATCTATTTCATCAGCCAATTCTTTTAACCAATTTTTTCTTAAATTTTTCAGATAATTAGAATTCAAATTTAATAACTCAATTGTGTATTGCACTTTTTGTCTATCAATAGAGTTAAGTTTTATATTAGGGTATACCTCGCCGCTTTCAGTCGAAAATGAAAAGTAGTGACCGATATAATTATTACATGGGTTCAGAAATTTTTTTTCATCATAAAACCCAAGCTTATAGTGTCCACCAAAGACTTCGTCCCTCCTAAACTTCTCAAGATCTTGAGCATCCAAAGCCGAAAGTGACAAATTAAAATAGTCAAATGTTCGTTCAGGGTTAGAACTTTTTGGCTCCAAATGCTCAATATGAGCACCTTTCAAACTAGAATGTTCTTTCTGAAAATCTTGAATGTTTATTTCGGAGTAAATACATAAGCCGTATTGTTCAATAAACAATTTCTTAAAGGTTCTGCCTGAATTAAAGGCTCCCCATCTATCAGTTGCTTCTTCTTTAGTTGATGGAGGCGATGGTAAGTTAGCATTATCAAGGTCGTCAAACGGGTAATATGCTTTTGTAACTGCTCTCATTAAGACAGAAACTCCTGTCTTTTGATTGAACGATCTGCTTTTAGTAAATCGGGATGTTCTTCCCCTAATAGCGACTCAAGCTCAGACCTCAATTTCAAGGCATCTTCGGTATTATATGCGCCCGAATCAACAAATTTCATGTATTCCCTAAATTTAACAACTTGCGGTATGGGAGGGCGTGAATCTACATTCATTACTCTTTCAAGCAAGTCACCACTTGCTTCAGCATAGGTTTTCCCTAAAGGAACTTTTGAATTTCCGACACCATCTTCTAATTCAAAAAGTCTGATATCCTTATTTTTTACAGTCGTTAAAACTTGTGGACTATGTGATGTCAAAATAAACTGAATATTTGGGAAACAGGTAGTCAGATTTTCTATTATTTTTTGTTGCCATGCTGGATGTAGGTGAAGCTCAACTTCGTCAATTAATACTACTCCACCTCCTTGTAAAGGGTCTTTCAAGTGAGGGTTTAATATCGAAAGACGTCTTGAAATATCAGCAACTAGACAGAAAATTCCTTTTTCCCCCTGAGATAACTGGTCAATATAAACTTTTGTATCATTCTTTATTAAAAATATTCTGACTTCAGGCTCTCGTTCAACACCGATTTCACTAATTTCTGGAATAAATTTACTAATAGCACTTTTAACTGCTAACAATACTGGTTCCCTGTATTTTACTAGTTCTATAGAGTCTCGAATACTATTTTCATCGAGGCCAGAATCTCTCAGATTTTGCTCCAGCGCTTTGAGACTTTGCAACCCAATATTTTTTTCATTTTGAATATTGTCTCTATAATGAATCCAATCAAAGATTTCGTTACAACTAGCTGATTTATGGGGCGGAGACTCATAAGCTTCAAATCGATCAGTTTTACTTTCTAGAAAATTCATTTTTACACTTTTAGTGACTCGATCTACTCCATACAAAACAATAAGGGGTAGCGATGCCTCAGAACTTGATGTTATTTCATTCCTAAAATTTTCAGCTAAATAATTAAGTTGAGTGTAACTGCCTGATTCATTTGATTGAAAGCCAACTCTCGTTCCAGCTATTATCCAGTGATAATTAATAGGTGATGACGTTCTCAAATCATCAAGTTTGACTTCTAAAGTAGCAGAAACTTCCTCATTCCTTATCTCAGCTTGGGAAATATTAGCTGCTTTTCCGTTCTTAGTTCTTACCTTAGCTATTAGACCGCTTAAACTTAGAGCTGTAGCCTCTAATATTGAAGATTTACCTACACCATTATTTCCTATAATCACTGTTACATTTGAGTCTGAAAAACTCATTTTAAAGTTCTCAAAAGCTCGATAATTTTTTAAAGTAAGGCTCTTAATTTTTAGCTGCTGTAACTTTTTTTCTTTTTGATTGCCAAGTCCTAGATCGTTAGATGTCATAACTCTTCTTTTCCCAGTTAATAACTGCTGCATTAACGCTTTTTTTTCTTGTTTTAAATCTGCTAGTTGTTGTTCTAATAATTCGATTTCTTTATCCGCATTCGTTAGCACTTGAGCTATTTTTTGTTGCTCAATTAATGGCGGTAACTTGATTTTAATCTTTTCGATGATTGATTTAGACAAACTAGGAACGCCGCTAGCCTCACTATATCTTCTCCAATGTATGGTCAGAAAATACTGGTAGATAAATTTAGGAATCGTGTTCTTAAAGCTGTGCGTATAGAACAAAGTGTCAACTGTCCAAAATTTACCACTTAAGAACATTGGCTGATCAATTGTACCTTTTCGGCCTATGCAAACACTTTCTCCGTCATATAAGTAATCGGAAACATTCAGCATATGCCCCCCAGAGCCGTAAACTGGTACATTACCTTCTGATAAGTGCTTATAGTCCTTCCCTCCGCCAATTTTTAACACATCTCCTAACTTCGTTTCGATCCAATCACCTTTAAATTCTTTACCTGATTCATCAAGTAAACGTTTTTTACCTGTGAGCAGTTGTTGCATAAGTGCTTTTTTCTGTTGCTTGCTGTTGTCGATTAGGTCCTCGGTTGTGCTAATCGCTTTATTCCAAGTCGATAGTATTTGAGCTATTTTTTGCTGTTCTTTATAAGGTGGAGCCGCAATTTTCAACTTTTTGAAAAACGGAAGACCAATTGTCTTAATCGTTGAACCTACAGCTTGCCTCTCAAACTCGGATTTATGAAACTGGAGCCAGTTGTATAAGAACCAACTATTCATCTTTTTTTCGTTGTCACACTTCCAAGCGATAAAATGCTGGCTGACAGCCATTGGCTCTGCCATAACTCCACTCTTACCAATGCCAGCATCTCTTGACAGTACGACTGTTTCCGCTGGATGTAGTTGAGCAGAGCTATTATTTAAACCTTCCTGTGATATCTCTTTATCAGTTTCATAGACATAGCCATTATCTAATCGAAAAGTATCAGCGAGAGATATCCACTTAATACCGCCGTTCCAATATTCAGGATACGATTTACTAGGAGTGTGACCACTGACACGTTCAGTTAACCTATCAAGTAAGTCATACGTCCAACTATCAGGAATTTGCTCTTCAATTAGATTACGAGCCATAGTCTAACTCCTTTAGGTAGCTTTCCATTTTAACTTCAAGCGCTTTCAACTCATTCTGCAATTGCAAACGCTCAGTCCTAACTGCAACTAAATCAATCTCAGCTTCTTCTTCAAACGTATCTACATAACGTGGAATATTGAGATTAAAGTCGTTTTCTTTAATCTCTTCTAAAGTCGCTAAATAGGCATACTTATCAACCGTCTCACGGGCTTTATAAGTATCAATAATTTTTTGAATATTATTGGCCGTTAACTGGTTTTGATTTTTACCAGACTTAAACTCACGGCTGCCATCAATAAACAAAAATTTATTGTCTGTTTTTTGCTTTTTAAAGATAAGGATTGCAGCAGGAATACCTGTGCCAAAGAATAGCTTTTCTGGTAGGCCAATCACTGCATCGAGAAGGTTTTCTTCAATTAACTGCGCGCGGATTTTACCTTCGGCTGCTCCTCTGAATAAAACCCCATGAGGAACTACCACTCCCATACGTCCTGATTCAGGCTTGAGCGTTTCAACCATATGGCTGATGAACGCATAGTCACCTTTTGTTTTAGGTGGCACACCTCGGCGAAAACGGCCGAACTCGTCATTAGCAGCACCTTCAAAGCCCCACTTATCGAGAGAAAAAGGAGGGTTTGCAGTAACAATATCGAAGTGAAGTAAGCCAGTGCCATCTTTATCTAAAAGCATGGGATGGCGGATGGTGTCGCCCCATTCAATACGGTGGTTGTCTTCACCGTGAAGAAACATATTCATCTTGGCAAGTGCCCAGGTTGAGCCAATAGCCTCTTGTCCAAATAGTGCATACTTTTTAGATCCATTGAAGTTGTTTCTGATCATTCGTCCACACTTCATCAAAAGCGATCCTGATCCACATGCTGGATCACAAATTTGATCGCCTTCTTGCGGATCAAGTATTGCTGCTAACAGGTCCGAAACTTCCGGCGGAGTATAGAATTCCCCAGCCGATTTACCGCTACTCGCAGCGAAATGCTTGATTAGGTATTCATAAGCATTACCAATAATATCCAGTGAACCTACACGGCTTGGGCGCAGGTTTAATACTTCTTTGCCAAAATCTTCTAAAATGTGGCGAAGAATATCGTTTTTTTGTTTTTCTTGGCCTAGCTTGTCGGTATTAAAACTGATGTCTTGGAAAACATTTTTTAACTTGCCGCCATTTGCTTCTTCTATTGCGTGAAGTGCTTGGTCAATACGTTGGCCGTTGCCAGCTTTATGGCGTTCTTCGTATAAGTCCCAAAAACTAGCACCTTTAGGTAATACAAAACGTTGCTTTGCCATCATTGCATGAATAAGGTCAGGCTGATCACCGTACTGCTCTAGTAACTTGTCGTACTCATCTTGGTAAACGTCAGAGATGTACTTTAAGAACAGCATGGTCAAGATGAAATCTTTGTAGGTTGAAGGGTCAACCGTGCCTCTAAAGGTGTCGCAAGCAGCCCATACCGCTTTGTTAATTTCGTCTTGGTTAATCTGGCTATTTGTCATTTGAAGATCCTTATTATGTCATTCCCTGTTATTTCGAGAAGATTATTGTTCTACACGATTAAATTGTGTTTCAACTTCTTTAGATTCTGGAAATATGTCAGAAGCTCTGCAACCTAATAGGTGAATAATTTCATATATGCGTTCACACGATGCAGCTACCGAACCAGACTCCACACGGCTTATATAACTTTGCTCAACGTTCAATTTGTCAGCCAACTCTGCTTGGCTAAAACCACTTTTTGTTCTTGCTAACTTGATGTTAAGTCCAATAATTTTTAGCGCTGCCTGCATCCAAAAGCTCCACAGTTAAATGGAATATCTTCCCACATTGCGGATCTTTCACCTATGCCATATAATACATAAATTATGACCTATCAGTCATATTTTATGTATTAACGTAGATAATATAAAAATGAAACTAGATCCAGTAATTAAAACAATCACAAGCATGAAAAACATTGACCGTTTTTCAGTCACTGAAATTCGAACAGCCTACCTTGCTTTAATGAGTGATGAAGAGTTGGATAGTCAGAAGGTCAGGCAATTTATTTATGATGACTTACATAAATTAGTAAAACAGGGCTGGTTAATTAAAAAAACCGCCAGTAATGGCAAAGAGAGTCGTTTCACGAAAACAGAAGCTTTTGATCCTGAATTAATAGCCGAAGAATTAGAGCAACCTTTTAAAGAACCTAACAGCAAATTAAGTGAAACAATTAAGTCGCTCTACTGTGATTTGAGCACGTTAAATGCTGATCTTTTACAGTGTATGGGGGCACTAGATTCATTTCTAAGTTTAAGGCAGCAACACCCAGAATTATCTGACGAGTTCAAAGAATTTATTCATTCTACAAAAGAGCAGAAGCATATTTTAAAAGGGAAAATAGCTGCAACTGAAGAAATTTTAAAAAAGTTAAAAGAGAAAATGTAAATGAAATTAAGACGTTGGCAGTCTAAGTGTATTAACTCAGCAATTTCAAAATTCACCAGTTCAGTAGACTCTAGTGATTTGAACAAACACTTCCTAGCGCTCGCAACACCTGGAGCTGGAAAAACGATTATGGCGGCAACGTTAGCTCGAAAAATGTATGAACTTGGTTTAATAGACTTAGTGTTATGTTTTTCACCCTCATCAATCGTGTCATCAGATTTTAGTGATGAACTCACCGCGCAGTTTAAAACTGAATTTAATGGCAAAGTTGGCTCTTTAGGCGATGCATTTACCTACCAAAAACTTGGAACTCTCGATAATGACACTTGGAAGTTATTTGATCGTTTTAGGGTGTTCGTGATCTTTGATGAAATTCATCACTGTGCAGGATCTTCAACTCATGATGCAAATGCTTGGGGCGCTCCGATCATCGAAATCATTCGTGAGAAAGCTGCCTATAGCATCGCTTTAACAGGTACACCGTGGCGCTCTGACTCATTGCCAATAGCTCTTTCAACTTATTGTGAAGACAACCTAATTCAATGTGACTATGTTTACGGTTTGAAGTACGCAATCGCTGATGACGTTTGTAGGGTTCCTCAGGTCATTGCCGTAGACAACAATAAAATAGTAGTAACCAGAACTAAAAAACAAAAAGTATTTAATAGCTTTAATACGTTACTGACGGCCAAGGCAACGTCATATTCCCACATCGTTTTAAACGAGACAGTAAATGAACAAGTGCTTTCTAGAGCTATTATTAAGCTAAATGAACTAAGGAAAATAAACAGAAATGCAGGCGGCTTAGTTGTAGCATCTTCTATAGAGCACGCCGAAGCTATTAAGCTACTGATGATAAAAAACTACGGTAAAGGTGTGGTAGTTGTAACAACGAATGAGGCAAGACCTTCCGATAGAATAAAAGCCTTTAGAAATAGCAGTGACGAATGGCTTATTAGTGTGGGTATGGTCAGTGAAGGTACAAACATTCCTCGTTTACAGGTTTGCTGTAACCTAACAAACGTCACAACTGAAATGTACTTTAGACAGATCTTTGGCCGTGTTCTTAGAAAAACAGGTGCGCCAAATCAAGAAGCATATATGTTTATGCCAGCGGAACCAAAGCTGGTCAGTTACGCAAGGAGAATGGTTCAAGACATCCCTAATGAGGTAGCTAAAGTAAAAATCGTAAAAACTGATGAAGAAATAGCAGATGCAGAGGAGCTGATACCTGTTGAAGCTGATCGAAACAATGCGCTCGTTCTAACTGAGAAGCATGAAGTGACTGTTGGTAAACATAGTGTTGAAGATATTAAACGTCAAGTCGAAGCTATTCTGTCGAATCATTACATAGGTGAGTCTGAAGGAGCACAGGCTAAAGAGCTAAGTTCAAACCAAAACGGAACTAACGTATCTAAGGCTAAATGGTCGATGGGCATCGTCGGCAAATATCGTCAAGAAACACTAAAAGTTGCTGATATAGAACCCTTCCTAATATCTAAAGCTTCAAAAGCTAAGCTGGCCGAACTCAATCAGCAACTAAAACAAGGTTGAATCATGGTAGTAAAACCTCAAGGCTGGGTAATTTTAAAGTTTTCAACACCTGCTGATATATATTATAAAGTATTCAGCAGTTGGCGCGGTGGCTACTTAGATGGAGACTCTTGGAGACTTAGTTCTGGCTCTAATCGCCCCCCCACGATTTCTGAGTGCGGGAAGTATTGGGTTTGGCCGCAGAAGTCAGGCTCTTGTTATCACCTTCCAGTTAATGGTGAAGATGGATATTCACATTTCACAGCCCAAGCTTTAGGAAATATCATTCTCAAGTCTGGAAAAAATGATGTTTTCATAGAAAGAGTTAAGCTATCTTCAATACTAAATTAACTTAGTTTCTTTTTTATAGAATTATTAACGAAAGCAACTCTATTTGGTGCACTGTTTGTAAAGGATAAAGACATAAGAGAGTTTGGATGTTTATCTGAATGTTGTGGTCAACTAATTCCGGACAGTGAATTAAGTTTTTCTTCTGCTATAGCAGGGGCAACCATTTGATTATGGCTATGTGGTCTGCGCTGGTTATAATAATTCATCAAATAATAGCTAATATCTTTTTCAGCTTTTTGGTAATTACTATAACCTAACGAAGGAACCCATTCCGTTTTTAAACTTCTAAATAGGCGCTCCATTGGGGCATTATCCCAGCAATTTCCTCGGCGGCTCATACTTTGTTCTATACGGTAACGCCACAGCCTTTGTTGAAACCTTTTTGCGCTGTACTGACTGCCTTGGTCTGAATGAAATATCAGCCCAGATGGCTTGCCCCGTTGCTCGCATGCTCTATCTAATGCATTAATAACTAAGTCAGTATCAGGCTTATCAGACATTGCCCAGCCAACCACACGACGAGCAAACAAGTCGATAATAACAGCCAAATAAGACCATTTTTTACCCGTCCAAATATACGTAATATCCCCACACCAAACTTGGTTTGGGCTATTTACTTCAAATTCACGATTAAGTCTGTTTGGAATGTCTGGTCGCTCTATCGTCGCTAATTTATACGAATGAGGCCCTGGTTGTTTACAGTCCAATCCCAAGTCACGCATGATGCGGCGTACCTTAAAGATACCAATAGGTAAGCCAGCGTCGTTTAGCATCGCCACTAATGTGCGGCTACCAGCAGCTCCACGACTGAGTGAGAATAACTCACTAATCGTTGACCTAAGCTGCACCTCTTCAAGCTTAATTGATGCCACACGCTGCTTAAAATCATAATAACTAGAACGCGGAACATCAAACACGCTACAGACCATTTCTAAAGACTCATGCTCACTT
Organism: Pseudoalteromonas sp. S1609; assembly: GCF_005887255.1. Classification (GTDB taxonomy): domain Bacteria; phylum Pseudomonadota; class Gammaproteobacteria; order Enterobacterales; family Alteromonadaceae; genus Pseudoalteromonas. The sequence goes on from NZ_PNDJ01000006.1 coordinate 28,698, forward strand.
AAATGGCCTATCAACGAATATTGTTCATCTCGTCTGACATTAAGAGAGCGGTAGCCTTTTTTAAAATTGTTTTTTCTCTTTCAAGCCGATTAACTTTAGCTTCAAGCTCCTGAATTCTATGCTGCTCAGGAGTAAGCGCTTTAGAGTTTGGTGTTGTGCCACCACGCTCACCTTGTAATTGTTTAACCCAGCGACGAAGCGCTGTTTCACCGACTTCTAGTGAGCGAGCAGCTTCAGGGAATTAGTATCCTTCATCAAGGACTAATTTTGCTGAATCAAGTTTAAACTCTTGAGAAAAAGAGCGACGTTGTTTTGTCATAGAACACCTCTGTTTGAGTAGTAATAATACCACCTAAATTGGTGTCCGGTTTCATTGAACCACAACAGAATAAGTCTTAACTAAATCTGTCAGATTTGATTTTAAGGTTTTGTTCAAACTTGTCCGTCGCATTGTGCAAAAACAGTCATTCGTAACACCCGCTTAAACGGTGAAAAGTTAATGGCGTATATTTTGAGTGTTTTTACAAAAAGAGCGTCATAATTTTGAATCCGATTTGAAACGCTTGTTAGTCTTCTTTTTGCTGAAAGTTAATCTTAAAGGTTAATTCCCTTATGATGTTTTGAGAAAAGTCTAGGTACTCAAAATTCCCTTTTAGTTTTATGTGCTGAAAGCAATCTAAGAATTGGCTATATTCTGCATCACTTAAGAATGACTTACTGTCTTTACTTGCAAAAGGAACAATAAAAAAATATATATAAAATGTAAATCTAAATTCACAGACCAAATATGGCAAATCCTCACAATCATTATTTCGAACAAATAATGTTAATTCTGGTCTACCTGTAAAAAATTCATAGCCGTACAATGTAGCTATTTTAGGTAACTCTTCAGCTTCTTTCTCACCCTTTAACCATTTAATAGTATCTTCAAAGTATCGTATGTTCTTTTCATCTATAACACTTAGAGAAAATTTACATAATGCCTTATAAATATTTTGAAGTTTTATCTTATTTCCAGTTTTTAAAACTACATTCTCTGTTGGTTTATTTTCCAATTTGGCTACAGTGCTTTCAACTATTGCAATAGATGGCTTTTTATCTTCATCTTTAGAAATGGTAAAGTTGTCGCCTTTCATCTTTGGTGTTTTATTTTCTTTGTTTTTTATTCCGAACATTGTCCTAGCTAGATCATGATAATAAATAAAATCTCGCTCAACATTCTCATCAAAAAATTCATTACAACCATCACATTCTTCATTTAAAATCAGCTTTTTGTTACCCAAAGCCTCCGATATAGCGTGGGCTTCTTTCTTAAAATCAACATCAGGGCTTTTCTGCTTACAAAATCTACAAATTCTCTTATTTTTAAGACCTTCGCCAATTTTTATTTTTTTATCTCTGTCTAAATCAAATGTGACCAATTCATAATTATCCATTACACGACCAAAAAACTCTTGTACTTGCTCCTCATTAACTTCGCTGAAATCACCATTTAGCTCATTCAGCTCCATCTCCAGAGCATATTTTTGTTTTGTGTTGAGTTCGGTTGGCGGCAGTATAAAAAACCATTCATCATTTTTTAATTTTTCAAACTTTGTTTTTAAACTTTGAACTGGAGGAGATACTCCTTTATATTTTGATATATATGAATGAAGTCTTTCTTGGAACTCACTTGTATTCTGATGTTTATAATCCATGCCTATAGTTTGGTTTGATACATCAAAATTAGCACCGAAAACATAAAGTAGATCTGTAATAACTTCTCCTTGATCTTCTGGATAGCCTATATCAAGGATTCCTCCAAATTGACTAGTTGAAAATAATTGGATTCTAAATTGTTCCATTGGTATCCCCAAAGAGACTAACAGTTCATTAGAGGCAAGTTGCCTCTTTTCCTACCGTAACATCGCCTGTTTACATTCTGAATCAATATATAACACTAATAATTAGTTGTTACTAGTCAGATAGTTATTTGAAAGCTAACGTTTTATGAGTTAAAGAAAACAGGCAAATTGACTTTTAATATTATTAAGGTAGAAATAATATTAAAAAATGGAATAGGCATAATTTTTAAATCTAAAAACGAAACATTTGATATACACATGGAAGAATTTATTCAGAAACAATCCTCCGCTCATTACTCTCGGATACATAATGAAATTCAGAGGGTTACTTCCGCTTTGTGCCGAGTACAGCTGTTGCTCATATTTTTGTTTTTTATTAATTTTCTAAGAAAACGGTCGTTCGGTAACGTCCCAATGCTAGTGTTAGCGAGTATTACGTCCGTTTTTATGTGCCTTATTAAGCTGGTTCCTTCCGATTCAAACTTTTAACCATTTTTCCGTGACGCCAACTCTTAATGCCAGCCCCCTCTTGTTCTAGTTGTTTAGAGACAGTATAAATTTGTCCTCTTGCGATTCTTGCCATTTGACCGATAGCTATAGGAGGTACTGCATCGTCTTTGGTTGCTTGAACAATGGAGTCCACTGAATGTAATGCAGCTGTAATTTGATAACTCAATGAAGAGAGCTTTTGATTTTGAGCTATTAGATCATCCTCAGTCTTTTTCTTTAACCTTTTCGAGGCCATATACACATAGAGTGCCAATAAAAACGAGAAAACCCCCGCAACAGAACCAATAATTGCCCACTTATCTGCTATCGTCATAAATATAAGTCTCCACTAACATTAGGTAAAACACTATTGGATAAGCTACCAACAAACCCATCTAACTGATGGCGTTTAAATCCAAATACATCATATAGATAGTCATCATCAATACTATTGCAACCACGAGCATAATGTTTTAAAGCAAGGGAAATGTCGTGATTGTTAAGGTAATAGTTTCCAAGGCCAATATTTAGCCTAGCCAATAATGATTCATCTTGTATTTCATTGCTATATATAGTTATTAACTCTATGCACTCGTTGTCCTTGTTTTTAACGTATAACACATCAGCATAAAGTAAGAACAGTGTCGCCAATCCGTACTCGTAAACATCTGTACCTTTTGTTTCTTTTAAGCATACCCATTTGTTTAGTATGTTGATTATTTCTTCTGAAGCAATGGAAGCCTTTCTCATTTCTTCATTAGTCAAATAACAAGAAAGCATGTTTACATAAACATAGGTCCTTACAAAGAAAACGGTAAAGTCTGGATCCAAAGTAGGGTTAGACATTTTTCCAAAAGCCCTTCTATAGTAGCCTGTCGAATTTAGAATTTTCCCTAACCTACTGGGCGGTAAATAATCTGCACTCATAAGCAATTGTTCATACGTAGGCTCATCAAAATACATCGCCGCTTCAGTGTTTATGATCTTCATGAAAAAAATTATCTTTTCCGAGTAGTCTAGGGTGTAATTAACAGCATTTCTTAGACAATAAATCCATTTTTCTGTATCACCAAGACTATCATAGACATAGGACATCCCGTGCCATAGAGATGAATCAAATGGATCAATCCTTACCGCCTTTTTAAAGTATTTTAGCGCTTTATTATTTTCCTTCTTGGCTAGATAGATATGCCCCAAATTCATATATGAAGGAGCTAGTTTGTTGTCATGCTCCAAACAGTCTTTCCATATTGATATCGCCTCTTCCTGCCTCCCAGAAATAGCCAAAATAGCAGCTTTATTTTGAAGAGCTTTCAAGTCAGCATTATTTTCATTTAATATTAATTCATTGAAATATATTGCTTTATCATATTCACCCAACCCGTAATGAGTGTAAAAATACAACCTGTTTTTGCTGAGGTCATCATCTATAGAGTCACTATGATTAGATAGATGTTCTTTAGCATGTTCATACATACCCATATTTATGTAGGACTGAATGACGTCTTCTACCCGTGATGTTGCTTTAGAGTAATGTTGGACATTATTTTTTCTATAGTTAGTCTCTGAGGATAAGCTGGACAATATTTCATCGAAAGATTCCGGTCGATTTTCCTTTCTATTTTCAAGACAAGCATTTACTAGGCTAGAAATATTATGGGGCGTTTTACTGTTCAGTGATAATAATGAGACATAATCCCCTCTTAGGTGCCTATCCTTCAATTCGTCAATCGTATCACCTACAAATGCTGGTCTATTTGATAGCATTTCGAAAAGAATACAACCAAAAGAGTATATATCAGAACTAACATCTGCTTTGTAACCTGACCACAATTCAGGTGCCATATACATTGGCGTGCCAATAACTTCGTTAAGTTTAGTTTTTCTCGCTCTTGGATAATTTAGACTTATTCCGCCACTTGAAGGTAGGTCAATATCATAATACTCATCAAGAGATAATCCAAAGTCTGTTACTTTAGCGGTTCCCTGTCTATTTATGAGAATGTTTTCTGGCTTTAAGTCTCTATGGATCAATGTTGGGCTTATGTTGTATGCATGGGAGAAAGCGGAACATATATCAATCGCGATATTAATCACAGAAGAGATACTCAAAGAACCGGATGTTAATAACGTTCTTAGTGAGCTATCAACCTTACTTTCGTTTACAACTTGTTCCATAAAAATGAATGGAAACCCATCTATAACTTCTACTTTATAAGCTTCAACTATATTTTGATGCTGGCCCAAACGCATCCAAATTCTTCCCTCTTGGATAAAACGTTCTACGCCAAAAATATCAAATAAGTATTTATGAGGAATCGTTTTTAATGCGACAAGACTGGAATCCCTCTCATCTAAACATAAATAAACGATCCCCATTCCACCATGTTTGACACTTAGGACTTTATTGTACCCTCCAATTATTTCGCCTTCGTAATACATATCCATCCTATTATGTCTATATTATTCTGAGCTTAGAAAGCCTAACGTTTAATAGTGTGCAAATCGCGCATATTTCTGACTTATGATCGCGCACTTTTCTGAATAGGTTAGTTTTAACAAAGTTGATAACTTGTTGCCAGTGTTATTAGAAATATACTTTGCTAATTTTTTGAACGTGACAAAAGTGCGCAAATTGCACACTTTCCTGAATATAGGACACTGCCACCAAAGGCTTTTATGACAGCTCCTTTTAAATGGAATTTTGTGTGTTTGTCAGCCAACCGACAGCTTTGTAGAATTAATACTATATGACTACGACCATCTCTAAATCGCTCTTAGCAGCTGTCAAATAAAGTCTAAACCTATTCACTTAAACTGCAGATCAGATATGAACTAGTACACGATATATTACCGAACGACTTTGTTGTAGCAACACTAAAAGCCTTGAACCAAGTTGGCACTCAGATTGCCTTAGTAATCACACTACTACTTCTTAATTGAATTAGTTTTCCTTGGCTTTTTGTAACCTCTTCGGGCTTTCATTTTACCTTTGCCTTTTAAACTATTGAAGTTAGCTTGACTAGTATCATCCAAAAGGCAACTTAGGCTTTGGGTCACATCATTCATAAAATCAGCGTACTTTCTTTGCTTTTGATAAATAGCTTCTAATTGAGCTTCCCATATCGCTGTCATATCAGGTTTACCGACACTTTCGGGCAATGCTAAAATTACGCTTCTGCCAATATCTGTGGAAATAATTTCTTTCCCCTTCCTGCTTAAATATTGCCTTTTAAATAATAGTTCAATAATACTCGCACGCGTAGCTTCAGTTCCAATTCCGTCAGTATCTTTGAGTATTTTCTTTATTTCAGGCGATGCTACATACCGTGCTATACCCGTCATAGCTGCTAACAGTGTAGCGTCATTAAACCTCTTGGGAGGAGCTGTATTTTTATCTTGTATTTCACCATTGAGACAGAGTATAGGGTCACCTTTAGTAGCGTCTGGCAATGCTTCCTCTGGTTTTCTTGCTTCACTTTCTTCTTTGTTAAAAAGTGCTTGCCAGCCAACGTATGTTAAATCTCTTTGCTTAGAGATAAATAATCCACCTTCAATAACTGTTTTGATCTCTTTATCAGCATACTGACTAGGGTGGTAAAACTGTATTAAATAATGTCTCGCCACTAGATAGTAAATATTTTGCTCATCTTTAGATAATTTCGAAGGTTCAAGTTTTTTAGTTGTTGGTATGATTGCATGGTGGGCACCCACCTTTTTATCATTCCAAGCAGGACTTTTTAAAGATAAGTCTGCCTCACTAATATATTGAGCTAATTTATCGTTAGTAGACTCTATTGATTGGATAACTTTTGATGCATCACCCAAGTGGCCTTTTGGTAGATATCTACAGTCAGATCTTGGGTAAGTAATTATCTTATGGCGCTCATACAATGTCTGACAAGTATCAAGTACCCTTTGAGCGCTATAGCCAAACACTTTTGCAGCTTCTATTTGAAGCGACGATAACGAGTGCGGTAAAGGGGCTGTCTTCTTAGATGTTTTTTTTATGAAATCAGAGATATTACCTTGTTTATTGGCAATACGATTAACTACATTTTCGGCTAGTTGCCTGTGGAGAACTCGATGCTCATCATCCATGTATGGTTCACATGCTTCACTTGGCTTCCACTTTCCTTTGTAAACCTCACCTTTTTCAGTTTGTAAAGTCGCTACTACTTCATAAAAAGGCTTGGAAACGAAGTTTTCAATTTCAAGATCTCTATGTACAACCAATCCTAAGACAGGAGTTTGTACTCGACCAACTGATAGCACGCCTTGGTAGCCGCCTTTCTGCCCTTGCAGGGTGCACATGCGTGTCATGTTCATTCCGTAAAGCCAATCAGCTCTAGCTCTAGCGAGCGCCGAAATTGACAAAGACAAGAACTCAGTGTTTGGTCTTAAATCATTTAATGCTTTTTTTACTGCACTTGGGTTTAGATCACTAATGAGACAACGCAAAGCTGCTTTCTTCTTTTGCTCGGAAGCACCGCAATAATTGATCATCTCATCTATTAAAATTTGCCCTTCACGATCCGGATCACCCAAATTTACAAGTACGTCAGCATCTTTAATAAGCTTCTTTACAACATTAAACTGCTTCTTTGTCTTACTTTTGACAACAAGCTTCCAATCTGGAGGTATGATTGGTAAATGTTCTACAGACCACTTTTTAAAAGCCGGATCATAAGCATCGGGTTCTGCTTGCTCTAGCAAATGCCCAATGCACCACGTAACAATGTCTCCATTACCCACTTTAATAAAACCATCACCTTTTTGATGAGGCTTTGGAAGAACATCAGCAACAGCTCTCCCAAGGCTAGGTTTTTCAGCTATATATAATTTCATCTTTGTCATTACTTTTAATTATTCTTGTCAATATATAGGCTTTAGAAGTGAGAATTTGACCTATTTGAAGGGTTTCTTTGTCAAATATCATACGATTTTGTCAATCTGAACTGACTAAAGTATTTGTCAATATGATTTCTATTGAATATCTCTTTAGCCCAATAAAAATAAGTAAAAAAGCTACTGTCAATCAGTTGACAATTAGTTGTTACCCTATCAGGATCACCAGCATGTACAAGTGTTGTTGCTTGTTTGATTAGCTTTTTTAAAATAGTGAGTTGTTTACGAGTTTTAGGCTTTGCTTTAAGTTGCCAATGCTCAGGCACAATAGGTAAATGTTCAAATCGCCACTTTTTAAAACGCTCATCATAGTCATCGGGTTCTGCTTGCTCGAGCAGATGACCTATGCACCAAGATACGCAATCACCATTCGCCACTTCAATATAGCCATCATGCTTTTTATGCGGTTTAGGAAGTGCGTCTGCAATAGCGCGACCCAAAGAGGGTTTTTCAGCAATATAAAGTTTCATAACCAAGCTCTAGCACTGTTCATATAAACAGTAGTCTAGCATATCATTTTAAAACGAGGGGTATTTTTGTAGTTATTAACTTAAAGCTTTATTTCGCTTATTAGCAAAAATATATAAAAGGGGCAGGTAACATACTATAACTGTGCCAACATTAATTAATGGCAGCAAAGCTTTATACATATAAGTGCTGTACGATAAATCCCAAAGGTGACGGTCAACTAGACGAAACAACTGCAGGATGGGTGCACCGATAACCACAAGTTGGCCCAATACGCATTGCCACAAATGCAGTTTATCTTTCAGACCCCAATAAGCAACTAGTGCCATCCAAGATAAATCGTTTAATGCCCAAACTACATAACGGTATATGTAAGTGCCGTCATCAAGCTCTTTGAGCGATGAATGAATTAAAGCACCAAAAAGAAAAAAAGCGGCTGTTAATAAAGTAAATCTTAAAGCACAAAAATCTTTTCGTAAATAAAAAACAAAAATAGCTGGGCTCAAAATAAGCACCCAGCTACTATTTAAAATTTCTAAGACTTTATCAAACCAATCAGGCATGATTACTTAGTAAAATTCGTTTTTTTATCATCGTCATCGCCAGTACCGTTACCAGGCATACTACAATACTTATCCAACATATTCACTCCAGTTTAATTACATCTGTTAACAAAGGTGTATTCTATGCTAAAAAAGTAACAAAACCAATAAATTCTATCTAATATCAATAGGATCTGATTCTTTCGCCTTGCCTTGTAAAATTGATATTTCTACCCGGCGGTTACGTCTTCGATCTTCTCGGGAATCATTCGGCACTAAAGGTCTGGTTTCTGCACGCCCCACGACCATCATTCGAGTTTTATCAAAACCCGCAACTTTTTGCAGCTCACTTGCTACCGCAACAGCTCGTTTAGAGGACAAATCCCAGTTATTAATATAAAGCTCATTAGAGACTTGGAAGTCATCAGTATGACCGGAGACGGTGATCTCCCCGGGAACATCTTTTAGTAACCGGCCAATATCTTGAATGATAGGTTTAAACTGGGGTTGTAAAAACGCACTGCCCGATGGAAACGAACCATTTTCTCTTATACGAATAATGATTTGCTGCCCTAATGACTCAAGCTCAATAGCCCCATCAATAATTTGCTTTTCGAGTTGTTGTGCAATTTTTTTAACTAAATCATTTATTTGTTCTTGATCGGCAGCAGAAACAGCAGGCGCTGAAGCAACTTCTTCTGAGGTGCTGCTAGACTCACCGCCTCGTTTTTCGCCACGTTGTTCTTGGCGTCCGCCAGCTGAGCTTTCATCGCCCGCCTGAAACTCTAGCATTTGCTGAGTCATTTCAACTGTTTGCTGCTGAATAGTTTCAATGGGGGTCGGCTCAGGCTTACCTGGAGTAAACTCCATCGCAATAACTGAGGTGCCTTTTGGAATATCTTTAACTTCTATTTTATTTTGTACACCAAAAGCAAACTTCATAGAGCCTGCAATTTGCTTAAATTTAAGCACATCCATTTCAGAAAACGCGAGTAAGAGTACAAAAAAGCACATTAATAGCGACATTAAATCGGCAAATGTCCCCATCCATGCAGGTAACCCTGGGGGTGGGCATTTACACTCTTCATCAGACATAACTATTCCTCAGTGTTTACCGCGCGTTTAGACTCAGCCAAATAATTTTTCAAGATCCCCTCAATTACTTTAGGGTTTTGGCCATCTTGAATGCCTAATACTGCATCCAAAATAAGTCGCTGATTCATTGCTTCTTCGTCTTTACGCAATTCAAGTTTTACCTGAATAGGAATGGCGACAACATTCGCCAAAAATGCCCCATACAACGTTGTTAACAAGGCTACAGCCATTGCTGGGCCGATTGCTTTTGGGTCATCCATATTTGATAACATAGCCACCAAACCGATTAATGTACCAATCATCCCCATTGCAGGAGCAATATCACCTAACGATTTAAATAAGCTTGCGCCCATTTCATGGCGAGTTGTAGTAAGGGAAATATCTTTTTGTAATGTTGCGCGCACTACATCTGCATCATGCCCATCTACGAGCATATCAACACCTTTACGCATAAATGGATTTGGAATTTCAGCCTCTTCCAATGCTAAAAAACCGCCTTTTCGGGCAGAATCGGCTAGCTCAACCGCCTTTTCAATTAACGCTTCAGGGGGTTCAATTTTAAACATAAACGCTTTAGCACAAACCTTACCAATGCCTAAAAATTGCGACATAGTAAAATTGGATAAAACGATAAAAAGGGAGCCACCAAATACAATAACCACGGAAGGAGTATTGTAAAACATACCGACTTCGCCGCTACTACTCATAAACATGGACATGACAATTAAGCCAATTGCGCCAAGGATCCCAATAATGGTTGCTAAATCCACATTCCCTCCAAAGGTTTTATATTTTTTCTTCGCAAGCGTTGTTATTAAATGTATATCGGCAAGATACTGAAATACTTAAGTGATTTTTATGATAAACGATAAAATTACGATTAGTCCTATTTTAGATCAACATAGGGAATCAATCTAACTAATCAGAATTTATAATTTAAAAAATAACGCTGAAGCGCAGTAAAACCCAATTAACAGCATTTATCTATCAAAAAAACATAACATTCTTTGACCTAGTTTAGCATTCCCCCTAAAATTGGCGTCTAAATTTATTATGTAAGTTGAAAATAAAGATGGCGACTAAAAAACCTGAAAATTTAAGTTTCGAACAAGCACTAGAAGAATTAACAACAATTGTCAGTGAAATGGAACAAGGTGATTTATCGCTTGAACAGTCTTTAAAGCAATTTGAGCGCGGCATTGCATTAGCCAGTGCGTCTTCCGGTAAACTTCAACAAGCCGAGCAAAAGGTGTCGATATTAATGGGTAATGACGAAAAAGCACCGCTTACTCAATTTAATAACGATATGGAATAATTGTGAGCATAAAAGAACAAATAAAGCTTGCTCAAGATGATGTAGCCAATACTCTCAATCTTTATTTCGAACAACCTCTTGAAAGCGACAACACCATAAAAGAAGCCACCCATTATAGTTTAATGAATGGCGGGAAAAGATTGCGGCCCTTTTTAGTTTATACCACAGGTAAAATGTTAGGTGCTGACAAGCGTGATTTAGATGTACTTGCAGCAGCGATAGAATGCATTCACAGTTATTCATTAGTGCATGACGATTTGCCCGCTATGGATGACGATGATTTACGTCGTGGCCGTCCTACATGTCATATTGTCTATGGTGAAGCACAAGCTATTTTAGCAGGTGACGCACTGCAAACCTTAGCATTTGAGCTTATTGCTAAGCACACATTTAAATGCTCAACAGAAGCTCAGTTAAAAATGATTGCAGAATTAGCCCATGCTTCAGGCTTGCAAGGAATGGTTGCCGGACAAGGCCGCGATATTGCAGCAACAGATAAAGTTATTACGGTTGATGAATTAGAACGTATTCATAAACTTAAAACAGGCGCATTAATAAATTGTGCGATTACTTTGGGCGCACTTTGCGCTCCTAATATTAGCCAACATACTTTAGATAACTTATCTACTTTTGGGTATGCTATTGGGCTGGCCTTTCAGGTTCATGACGACATTTTAGATGTTGAGGGCGACACACTGACTTTAGGTAAGCCTCAAGGGTCAGATATTGCTGCTAATAAAGCGACATACCCCGCTTTATTAGGTATGCTAGGTGCTAAGCAAAAAGCACTAAATTTGATACAGCAAGCCCATGAGGCGTTAGCCAATATTGACGCAGATACGACCGACTTAGCGGCATTGGCAAACTATTTAATTGAACGTGACCATTAAACATGGCTAAAACGTATTAACTCTTAGAACAAAATTATTACTGAATATTAGTTTACCTCTTAAATCTAACTTTTTGAGGAAAGTTAATATTAGCGAAGGATATATAAAAAACCATGACACTTGATAGCAGCAAGTATCCATTACTTAATTTGGTGAACGAACCAGTCCACTTGCGAGACTTAGCACAAGATAAGCTTTCTGCATTTAGCCATGAATTGCGTGATTACTTACTCAATTCAGTATCGCAAAGTAGCGGCCATTTAGCGTCTGGTTTAGGAACCGTAGAACTTACCGTTGCATTACATTATGTGTACAACACTCCCGATGACCGTTTAGTCTGGGATGTAGGTCATCAAGCCTACCCACATAAAATATTGACAGGACGTCGTGACCAAATGCACACCATTCGTCAAAAAGATGGATTGCACCCATTTCCATTTAGAGACGAAAGTGAATACGATACGTTTAGTGTTGGCCATTCAAGTACCTCTATTTCAGCGGCGCTGGGTATGTCTATTGCTGCGCAAAAAGAAGGCAGAGGTCGTAAAACAGTGGCGGTGATAGGCGATGGCGCAATTACCGCAGGTATGGCCTTTGAAGCGATGAATCACTTAGGTGATGTTAAATCAGATATGTTGATTATTTTGAACGATAACGAAATGTCGATTTCTGAAAACGTCGGCGCGTTAACCAATCATTTTGCGCGTATTTTATCAGGTAGCTTTTATACCAACATCCGCGAAGGCAGTAAAAAGCTTCTTTCTGGTGTACCGCCGGTAAAAGAACTTGCCAGCCGTATGGAAGAACACATTAAAGGGATGATGATCCCGGGTACTTTTTTTGAAGAATTAGGCCTAAACTATATTGGTCCAATTGATGGTCATGATGTGAATATGCTGGTTGATACGCTGCGTAACATGCGTAACTTAAAAGGCCCACAACTTTTACATATAAAAACCCAAAAAGGCAAAGGTTACAAGCCCGCAGAAGCCGATCCGATTGGTTATCATGGCGTACCAAAATTTGATCCTGCGACTTCAAGTTTACCGAAATCTAAACCAAGTGCAGCGACTTTCTCAAATGTATTTGGTGATTGGCTTTGCGATATGGCAGAGCAAGACAACAAGTTAATGGCAATTACTCCTGCGATGCGTGAAGGTTCGGGAATGGTGCGCTTTTCTAAAGAACACCCAGAACAATATTTTGATGTGGCAATTGCTGAGCAACACGCTGTAACCCTTGCTGCAGGTTTTGCTTGTGAAGGGTTAAAACCCGTTGTTGCTATCTACTCTAGCTTTTTACAACGTGCGTATGATCAACTAATTCACGACGTTGCATTGCAAAACCTACCGGTATTATTTGCTATTGACCGCGCAGGTATTGTCGGAGCTGATGGTGAAACTCACCAAGGCGCCTATGACCTAAGCTTTATGCGCTGTATTCCTAACATGGTTATTATGGCACCTAGCGATACTAACGAATGCCGTCAAATGCTATACACTGGCTATCAAGCCAATTGCCCAGTAGCTGTGCGTTACCCGCGTGGCAGTGCGGGCACAGCAGAGGTTCAAAGCGCTATGCAACAGCTCGAAATTGGTAAAGCGAATGTAATTAAACAAGGTGCTAAAGTAGCTATATTGTCATTCGGTACCTTGCTTGAAAACGCCCAATTAGCCACTGATGAGCTCAATGCCACTTTAGTTAATATGCGATTTATTAAACCACTTGATACTGGTTTAATTGATGAACTTGTCGCTAACCACGATATCATTGTAACACTTGAAGATAATGCAATTTCTGGTGGTGCAGGTTCGGCAGTTAATGAGTATTTAGCTACTCAAAAAGCTGCTGTAAAAATACTTAACTTAGGTATACCGGATGAATTTATTAAACACGGTACTCAACAGCAAATGCACGATGAAATGGGGTTAGGTGAGCAAGGTATATTAACCTCAATCAAAGCATTTATGAGCTAATACTTATAGTGTTTAATAAAAAAGGAGCCATTGGCTCCTTTTTTATTGCTAACTTTAACCTCTAGCGCATCCACACTTTAATGTCGGCTAAGCCATTACTTTGCAATAGGCCAATCTGCTGTTCAACATTCGGGTTTTGCTCAAACTCAAATGCATCTAATTGCTCATCAAAGGTAATGTTAGCAACGCCATCGCCGCCGCGTTTTTTAACTTGATGCAATGCGATATCAGCTAAATTAATCGATGTTTCCCAGCTAATAACTTGACCACCTAGCAGAGGTAGCGGATAGAAAGACCAACCCACTGACGCTGTTATATTGGTTGTCTCACCGTTAGGAAGTTGGAAGGTATAATCGGCAATAGCTTGGCATAATTCAGATACATAGCTGTCGATTAAATTACACTTAAAATCGCGTAATAACAGTAAAAACTCATCACCACTCCACCGAGCAACATAATCAGAGCCTTGAGTACGCGAGTTAAGTAATGCCGCTACTTGTTGTAAACAGCTATCTCCAGCAATAGGACCATAAGCATCGTTAATGCGGCTAAAGTTATCTAAATTAATAATTAACAACACCAAAGATTTGCCCTGAGCCTGTAATGACTGCGAATTACGCTGAAAATGCTCAATATCTTTTGGTAGTTGATCAAACAAGAAACGACGACTTCTCAGCCCAGTTAGCTCATCAGAGTGACTAACAAGTTTAAGCTGAGAATTTACTTGGTTTAATTTATCATTCGCTTGGCGAAGCTCTAGGGTTCGTTCAGTAATAAGCCCTTCGAGTACTTGTTGCTTACGTCGCTCTTGAACTTTAAATACCCAAAACACTAAATAAAAGAGCAACACAAAACCACTGGTGATCAGTAATCTGAAGTAGATGGTTTCACCAAATCGTTCAGGAACAACAAACGCATATTCGGCTGATTGCGCTTTACCCCAATCCTCACCTTGGCGTTTAGTTTCTAATTCAAATAAAAACATACCAGCGGGTAAATTTGTATAAATTGCTTCTCGACGGGTATTTGCATAGCGCCAATCGTTATCAAGCCCATTAAGTTTATATCTAAACTCAATACTTGCCGGAGCGTAATAATCAATCGCAGTATAGGTAAGTGTTACATCACGCTCATCGGTCTCAAGAACCGGTTTTTCACCTAACGCAGCAGCTGCAAGCTTTCGTGATGGTGTGGTTAAGGTTTCTATAGTTGGTTTAAGCGAACGTAATCCAAATAACTCTACGTCTTTCGGAATTTCCACCACACCTTGTAAGCTGGGGTACCAAATAGAGTTATCCATATCAACCACCGCATCATGGCCTAAGCCATTACAACATTGGCTGGCTTTACCATCGAGCTGACGGTCAAATGAAGAAATCACTTCTTCTACTTTTAAGCTTTCGATGTTGGCTTTAAATTGCTCAACAGGCATGCGGTAAACCCCTTTCATGGTGCTTACCCAAATTCGCTTTGAGGTGTCATCGTATTCTAAACTGAATATGGAACCATATGGCAATCCATTGGCGGCGTCTAGTTGCTGCCATTGCCCTTGTCCACTGCGATAAAACAGGCCATCATTCAACGAGCCAATTAAAATGCCTACCCCTTTAATATGTAAAATACTGGTCACATAAGCGCTTTCCAAAGTGGTTTGGTCACCTATTTTTTCAATTCCTCGCTCAGTAAAGTAATACGCGCCTTTACTGGTGCCAATAACCCCAAAATTTGGTTTATCTAAAACATAGGTTACAAACTTACTGCCTAAAAAAGCATTGTACGCAAAAGGGTTTAAACCATTGTAATTTAAACGATATAATCCTCGCCCGGTGCCTACCCAAAAACCGCCTTTAGTTGAAGTGCTAATTGCAAAAACAGGGTTATCGCTCAATGCACGAGCAGGGAAACTATATAAGGTATTTGATTCGTAGAAAAACAAGCCTCTGCCAGTAGCAACATAAAGGCGATCGCCATCAAATTGCAGGTCATGTACCGAGGCATTTCCATACTTGGCACTATTAATAACATTAATAAAAGTTTTATCGGCATCAAAATAGCCAACGCCACTTTTGTTGGCAATCCATAACTTACCATCAGGTGATTTACTAATTGCCATTACCGCTTCGGTCATTTTAGAAATGGCAGAATGGCGCTCTATTCGACCTTCGTGAGCAAGCCATAGCCCTTCACTAAAACTCGCTAACCATATGTTATTTTCATCATCTCTAAATATATCAGCAAACCAAATACTCTGATCTAGCTGGCTTGGTTCAACCCACTGCCAATCATTAGATTTAGCTCTAAATAATAAACGTCCATAGGTTGATATCCACAAGCCGCCATTGCCGTCGCTCATAAACTTATACACAGCTGAGTTATTAGCATTGGGAAGTGGAAACGGACGTAGCTCGTCATCTAAATCTAAAAAATAAGCCCCTAACTCAGAAGCTAAGTACAAATTACCATTTAAAAACGATAGATCGTGAACAATGGTTTGCGCTAAACGATCGGGTAAAGCCACTTTAGCGGTTAGTTCTAAGCGTAATTTAGAAAAGTCAGACGAGCTTTGCGTTAAACGTAATAAATTACGGTCGTTAACCAGCCAAATCCCTTCAGGTGAAAGCGCCATTTTACTGACCGATCCCACAATTTGAGTGATAGCTGTGGCGTTTACAATAGGACTAGGGTTATTTAGTTGGTCGCGCAGTTCTATTTGGCCTCTGTCTATATAATAGAGCCCATTAGCTGCTATCCAGATACTGCCTTGAGAATCTTCAAGAATATCTCTTACAGGGCCTTTAATATTAAACTCTTGTGCGGTTAGCTTTTCAGGATCGATAACCACAAGGCCATTTTTAGTGCCTACCCACAATAATCCTTCTCCATCGATCAATAATTTATTAATACCATTGCTGGGTAAAAATAAACTATTTTGGGTATTATAATTAGTGAAGGTATTGCCATCAAAACGGCTTAATCCAAATTGAGTGCCAAGCCACATATAGCCTTGGTTATCTTGTACTACACTTTTTAGGGATTGTGAGGGTAAGCCGTCTTTGATATTCCATTGTTTAACTACGTAATCAGTAATTGAAGCCGTACTTGGCATGGCACATAGCATAAGTACACAAACCAATAAAAATCGCATCATAGTGCTGCCACCTAGTTAAACAAATAATAAATTAAAAGGGTAGTAAACCTACTTTTATCAATGCTTGCAAACAAATAAGCGAAAAAATACCTGCAAGTACATCATCGGCCATAATACCAAACCCACCATGGGCACGTTTATCGAGTATGCGAATCGGCCCAGGCTTTGCTATATCAAAAAAGCGAAACAGTAAAAAGCCCACCAGTAATGTTTGCCAGTTAAGTGCTGCGCCAATCATAGTAATATAGTAACCAGCAACTTCGTCCCAAACAATTGCGGGATGATCATGTACTTGAAGGTCATCGGCGGTTTTTCCACATGCCCAAATACCAAAGATGCTTATGACTACTGCAAATACAATTTGTAACCATAGCGGAAAATGCATGGTAATAAAAATAAACGGTAATGCTGCCAATGTGCCAAATGTACCAGGTGCTTTTGGTGCGAGCCCAGTACCAAAACCCAAGCCAAAAAATTGATGTGGGCGTTTTAAATTAAATAATCGGTTTTTATTCAAACCTGCTCCTTGGAAAAGTGCTCAAAACCTTTATGTTCAAAAGCAAACTTCTCACCTTGGTGTAATAACTCTATATTGCCGTCACCACTTTTTATTTGCCCGATACAGCTTGCCTCTACACCGTATTGGCGCAGCTTAATATCTAGCATACTCTTGTTACTATCAGCAACGGTATACAGTAACTCGTAATCATCGCCATAGTTAAGAACAAAAGGAAGTCGCTGCTCAAAATCAAGACTCGCTTGCATGGCATCTGAGGTGGGGACATTTTCAATATTAATGGTGGCACTAACTTGTGATAAATTTAGCACATGCCCTAAGTCGGCTAGTAACCCATCGGAAATATCAATGGCCGACGATGCCAAGCCTCGTAACGCTTGCCCAGCAGCTACACGTGGCGTGGGGAAATTTAAACGTTTATTAATATCTTTTAAGTGTTCAGGTGCAATCGATAAGCCTTGTTTTTTCGATTCAATCGCCAACCCAGCATCACCAAGCGGACCGGTTACAAAAATCCAATCACCCACTTTTGCACCACTTCTACGTAATGCTGTGCCTTCAGGAACTGTACCTTTTGCACAAATAGTAATACTAAGTGGACCTTGAGTGGTATCACCACCAATGATCTGAACGTTAAAGTACTCAGCAATTTCATGCATGCCATCAGTCAGCTCAGCAATCCATTGTGGATCGATACTAGGTAACGTAAGTGCAACCGACACCCAAGTAGGCTCTGCGCCCATGGCAGCTAAATCACTTAAATTAACAGCAAGAGCTCGATGCCCTAATGCGCGAGGGGAGATATCATGAAAAAAATGCACCCCAGCAACTAAGGTATCTGTGGTTACAGCAAGCTGACAGTTCGCTGGAACTGTGACAAGCGCACAGTCATCTCCAATCCCTAAATTAACATCGCGACGAGTAATGCCACGACCTTTAAAGTAACGATTAATTAATTCAAATTCCTTCATACACAAAAAAGCCGGCCTATGCCGGCTCTCCTTTTTAACGGTTATTTATAACAACTCATCTGATAATAAATTTCAGCTAAAGTTGTTATTACTTGCGTAACTGTTTTACAGCTTTATCAAGTACACCGTTTACAAATTTATGGCTATCTTCAGCGCCAAACATTTTAGCTAATTCAATACTTTCATTGATAGCCACTTTGTAAGGAACGTCTTCACGAAATTTAAGCTCGTAGCTGCTTAAACGTAAGATAGCACGTTCAACTTCGTCTAATTCATCAAATGGACGAGTTAAATGAGGCGATACAGCTTCGTCTAGTTGCTTGTGGTTTACTGCAACTCCACGCGCTAAATCTTTAAAATATTCAACATCAATTTTAGTCACATCGTTTTCGATCAACATTTGTTGTTCGATATCGGCAATTGCATTGCCGCTTAATTGCCATGAATACACGGCTTGAAGTGCTAAGATACGTGCTTTACGTCTTGCTGCTGGTTTCACAAAAATTCCTTAAACTTAAATTTTATCTAACACATTAACCATTTCAAGCGCACCTAAAGCAGCTTCGCCGCCTTTGTTACCCATTTTGGTACCTGCGCGCTCAATTGCTTGCTCAATGCTTTCAGTGGTTAATACGCCAAATGCAACCGGGATATCATACTCAAGTGATACTTGTGCAAGCCCTTTATTTGACTCGCCAGCGACGAGATCAAAGTGAGGCGTGCCCCCTCTGATCACTACACCTAAGGCGATAATTGCATCATATTCTTTTTTTGCTGCAACGCGTTTCGCTGCTAAAGGTAATTCAACCGCACCTGGTACGTAAATTACGGTAATATCATCTTCTGATACTCCACCAGTACGTTTTAGCTCATCAACAGCACCTGCAAGCAAGCTACTACCAATAAAGTCATTGAAACGAGAAATGACAATGGCAAACTTTTTGCCTGGAGCGTATTTATTACCTTCAATAATTTTCATTTGATAACCCTAAAAATAAGTTTAAGAGATTTCGGTTGCGCAAAAATTGCTGCGCATTATACCACATAAATAAAATAATAGCCTAGCGTGTAATTATTGTGGCTCTACGTAATCAACAACTTCTAAATGGAAGCCTGATAATGCATGATATTTTTTCGGTAAACTCATCAAACGCATTTTTTGGATACCTAAATCAGCCAAAATTTGCGAGCCTACACCTACGGTACGTGAAGTACCTTGGAATTTGCGTGGCGTTACACTCTCGCCAGCATCAGCTGCAGCGAATGCTTTAACAGTCGCTTCTAATTCGTCAGTGCTTTCTTGCTTACCTAAGATGACTAAAGCGCCATTATGCTCAGCTATATACGCCATTGCTTGCGATAATCCCCAACTACGATCAGCATTACGATCAGAGAGTAAAATATCGTTAAAGGTACTTTGTAAGTGCACTCGCACTAACGTTGGTTCTTGTTGTTTTATTTCACCTTTAAGCAATGCATAGTGCAGCTGCCCGTCAATGGTGTCTTTGTAAGTTACTAAGTCAAATTCGCCATGCTCAGTTGGCAATTTACATTTTGCAACTTGCTCAATAGTGGTTTCATTTAAGTTACGGTATTCGATTAAATCAGCAATGGTGCCAATTTTAATATCATGTTGCTTAGCAAATACTTCTAAATCAGGGCGGCGCGCCATGGTGCCATCTTCATTTAGAATTTCTACAATCACTGATGACGGCTCAAGTCCCGCTAAACGCGCTAAATCACAGCCAGCTTCAGTGTGCCCTGCGCGCGTTAATACGCCGCCAGGTTGCGCCATAATAGGGAAAATATGCCCAGGCTGTACAATATCACTTGGCACTGCGCCTTTAGCAATGGCAGCTTGAACAGTGCGAGCACGATCCGCTGCAGAAATACCCGTTGTAACCCCTTTTGACGCTTCAATAGACATAGTAAAGTTAGTCGAGAATGCAGCACCGTTATTTTTAACCATCAGCGGTAAATCAAGTTGCGAGCAACGCTCTTGGGTCATGGTTAAACAAATTAACCCACGGCCATGAGTCGCCATAAAGTTAATTGCTTCTGCACTTATGTGCTCAGCAGCAATAATTAAATCGCCTTCATTTTCTCTGTCTTCATCGTCCATTAAAATAACCATTTTACCGGCTTTAATGTCATCTATTATTTCTTGTGCGCTGTTTAAATTCATAAGTTGCTCGTATAAGTTGTCAATATCGTTATTTTATAAAGCCCGCTTTAGCGAGTAAGCTCATCGAAATATCTGAACCAGTAGGATGCTCAGCTCCCTTTACAAGGCGCTCTAAATAACGTGCTATTTGGTCGACCTCTAGATTCACTTTGGTACCGACTTGAAAATCGGCTATGGTCGTTTGCCCGCTGGTGTGGGGCACAATCGTTAGTTTAAATTTATTACCTTCAACCGCATTGACCGTTAGGCTAATACCATCAATACACACAGATCCTTTATAAGGAATGTATTTCATTAAATTTTCGTCGGTGGCTAACCAATATTCGGTTGCTCGTGCATTGGTATTTATTGCTGTGATAGTGGCAATACCATCAACATGACCAGACACTAAATGCCCCCCGAGGCGCGATACAGGTTGCATCGCCTTTTCTAAGTTAACTGTTTGCCCTAAAGCGTAATGTGCAAACCCCGTTAAGCTAATCGTTTCATTTGATAAGTCAGCACTAAAGCCATCTATATGCTTATCAACAACAGTGAGGCATACACCATTAGTTGCAATACTGTCACCTAACTTAACATCACTCATATCAAGGTTTTTACTTTGAATACGAATAGCTAAATCACCTTGTTTTTTTTGTAATAACGCAATTTTACCTGTCGCTTCAACTATTCCAGTAAACATAGTGCTACTCTTTATATAAAATGATTAATGAGCTTTTTTGTGTGCTGTGATACGTAAATCATCACCAATTGGCACACACTCATTAAAAGTTAAATTAATGGTATTTTGCATACTCATTAACTCTGGGAAATTCAGTAAACTTCTTGCATCGCTACCCATTAACTTAGGGGCAATATAAAAAACAAACTCATCAATTAAATCAAGTTCAGCCATTTTTCCGGCCAATGTGGCACCCGCTTCTAACCACACATTATTAAACTGTAATTGCGCTAGCTTTTGCAGTGCTGCTTGTAAGTCTACTTTATTGTTCTTTTCGGGTAGTTCGATCTGTTTAACAAAATGAGGCCACTGATGCGATTTATCAACCCGAGTGGTAAATATTATCACCTCGCTTTGAATTGAAAATAAGGCAAGTTCAGGGGTAAGTCTGTTTTGGGAATCAATAATAACGCGAACCGGTTGGCGCAGTGGTAAATCAGTTGGTAAAGAATACGGAAACTCTTCTGGGCGTACATTTAGTTTTGCATCATCCATCAAGACTGTATCGGCACCGGTTAAAATTGCACAGCTCTGAGCACGATACAGCTGCACATCTTGGCGCGCAGCGGGCCCGGTTATCCATTTACTTTGGCCATTTTTAAGCGCCGTTTTACCATCTATACTGGCGGCCATTTTGCAAGTCACAAAGGGTAATCCCTGCTCCATGCGCTTAAAAAACCCAAGGTTTAATGCGCGAGCTTGCTCTTCAAGTAATCCGTGAGCAACTTCTATACCAGCATCCGCTAAAATTTTCAGACCTTTGCCTGCAACTTGCGGGTTGCTGTCAACCATAGCAGCAATCACTTTTTTCACACCCGCGGCCTTTAGCCCTTCAGCGCAAGGCGGTGTGCGACCATAATGACTGCAAGGCTCTAGGGTTACATAAGCGGTTGCGCCTTTGGCATTTTCGCCAGCCATAGCCAGTGCGTTCACCTCAGCGTGACCTTGACCCGCTAACTGATGAAACCCTTCACCTATTACTTTATTATTCTTTACGAGTACGCAGCCAACATTAGGATTAGGAGTGGTGGTAAAGCGCCCTTTTTTTGCCAGTTCAATAGCGCGAGCCATGTAGCGTTTATCATCCTCTGAAAACGAACTTTGCATGCTCATTACTACTCTCCTAAGCGGGCTATTTCTTCACCAAATTCGCGTATATCTTCAAACGAGCGGTACACAGAGGCAAATCTTACATAGGCCACTTTATCTAACTTTTTAAGCGCTTCCATAATGCACTCACCCACCAAATGGCTAGACACCTCGCGTTCGCCAGTGGCACGTAACTGCGACTTAATAATATTAACCACTTCATCAACTTGCTCAGTGCTTACGGGGCGTTTTTCGAGGGCGCGAGTTAAGCCATTTAGTAACTTATCTTCATTAAACGGTTCGCGGCTGCCATCTTGCTTGATGACCCGTGGCATCACTAATTCAGCCCCTTCAAAGGTGGTAAATCGTTCGTGGCATTCATTACATTCACGACGTCTACGTACTTGGTGTCCCCCACCTACAAGGCGAGAATCAATAACTTTAGTATCTTTGGCGGTGCAAAAAGGGCAATGCATAACTGTGTGTTTCCGTTTTAAAAACAAAAAATGGCCGCTATCATAGCGGCCATTATAATAACAAAAATGTGTGCAGTTGTGATCTAAATTACTATTTTACTCTAGGATTAAGAGTAAACAGGTAATTTTGCACAAATTGCTTTCACTTTTTCTTTTACTTGCGCTTGTACTGACTCATCTTCGATGTTGTCTAATACGTCACAGATCCAGCCTGCTAACTCTTTTGACTCTGCTTCTTTAAAGCCACGACGAGTGATTGCTGGTGAACCAATACGCAAACCAGAAGTAACAAATGGTGAACGAGGATCGTTCGGTACTGAGTTTTTGTTAACCGTGATATTCGCATTACCTAGGGCAGCATCTGCATCTTTACCTGTGATATCTTTGTCGATTAAATCAAGTAAGAATAAGTGGTTGTCAGTTTTACCCGATACTACTTTGTAGCCGCGCTCTTGTAATACGGCAACCATTGCTTGTGCATTTTTAACAACTTGTGCTTGGTATGTTTTAAACTCAGGTTGAAGTGCTTCTTTAAATGCAACCGCTTTAGCAGCAATAACATGACATAAAGGACCACCTTGGCCACCTGGGAAAACAGCGCTGTTTAGCTTTTTGTAAATTTCTTCATCGCCACACGCAGAGATGATTAAACCACCGCGAGGACCCGCTAATGTTTTGTGTGTTGTGGTTGTTACAACGTGAGCAAATGGTACTGGGCTTGGGTAAACACCCGCAGCAATTAAACCTGCAACGTGCGCCATATCAACAAATAAGTAAGCACCTACTTTGTCTGCAATTTCACGGAACTTAGCCCAATCAACAATACCTGAGTAAGCAGAAAAACCAGCAATGATCATTTTTGGTTTGTGCTCAAGTGCTAACGCTTCAACTTGTGCGTAATCAATTTCGCCAGTTTCTTCGTTAAGGCCATACTGAATTGCGTTGTATGTTTTACCTGAGAAGTTTACGTATGAGCCGTGTGTTAAGTGACCACCGTGCGCTAGGCTCATGCCTAATACAGTATCAAGTGGGTTTAAAAGAGCTTGGAAAACAGCAGCATTAGCTTGTGAACCGGCATGAGGTTGCACGTTTGCGTAATCTGTACCAAATAATTCATTTGCGCGGTCAATAGCAAGTTGCTCAACCACGTCTACGTGCTCACAGCCACCGTAGTAACGTTTGCCCGGGTAACCTTCAGCGTATTTGTTAGTAAGTTGAGAACCCTGCGCTTCTAGTACGCGTGGGCTACAGTAGTTTTCAGATGCAATTAACTCAATATGCTCTTCCTGACGTGATGTTTCTTTGCTCATCGCGTCAAATAACTCTGGATCAAAGTCCGAAATATTCATGCTACGTTCTAACATTGGGGTCTCCTGGGCAACGTGTATGGGTATTTTTTAGAGGCTTTATTGTACGCTTAAAACGACGTTTTGCCTACGCTCTTAAGTTGAGGATATTTAAACAGGGATTGAGACTATTTCACAGCATTTTGATGATGATATTTTTTTATAAACTAATAACAATTTTAAATGAATTTTATTTACTACATTTATATAGCTTATGCGTTATGTCTTAAGCGATGCATAAACAGACAAAAAAAGCGGCCTAAGCCGCTTTTATTATCTGCCTTTTTTAGGCAAGCTTTTTAAACAATTCTGTACGCAAAACATCATAATCGTTGTGCATATCAGTGGCTAAACACGGTTTTGCTAATGCATCAGCTAACGGCTTTGGCATATCTAATTCAACATTAAGGATATCCTCAACGCTGTCTTTAAATTTGGCCGGATGCGCAGTCGCTAAAAAAATCCCCACAGCATCTGTTGCCTTATTTTCTACAAGACCTTGGTAAGCAATTGCGGTGTGAGGCTCTGCAATATAGCCAAGCTGTTGAATTTTTTTCATCACTGTTTGTGTTTGCTGCTCATCAACACTCACCGAATAAAAGTTATCATAACTAAACCAGTTATTATCTAACATTGATTGCACACGTGGCCAGTTATTAGGTTTACTCACATCCATTGCATTTGAAAGCGATTCAATTGTCGCATTAGGCGTCCAATTTTTATCAAGCATAAAGCGCGGTACTGTGTCGTTTTGGTTCGTAGTCGCGCTTAGTTTACCTACAGGCATACCAATAACCGCGCCAATCATAGCCGCACACACATTACCAAAGTTACCACTCGGTACTGAAATATGCGCTGTAGCACGCTTTTCTTTTGGCAGCTGTGCAATGGCTTCAAAGTAATAACACACCTGCGCAACTAAACGGCTAATGTTGATTGAATTTGCAGAGTTTAAACCTAACTTCGATTTTAGCTCTTCATCTAAAAATGATTTTTTAACCAATTCTTGGCAATCATCAAAACTACCCTCAATCGCATAACAGTGAATGTTGTCACCAAGCGTTGTAAATAACTTTTGCTGCGCTAATGAAATTTTACCTTTAGGGTATAAAATAACGACATCAATATTTGGTTTTTTATAAAAAGCATGTGCGACTGCAGCCCCGGTGTCACCCGATGTTGCAGTTAAAATAGTGACTTTTTCGCCTTGATTAAATTGCGCTAAGCACTCGGCCATAAAACGGCCACCAAAATCTTTAAATGCCAGTGTTGGGCCATGGAATAACTCTAAGCAATAGGTATTGTCTTCAACTTCCACCAGCTTAACCGGAAAGTTAAACGCATTCTTAACCATCTGGGCAACAGTATCACTTGGTAGCTCGTCACCAATAAGGTGCGATAAAATTTTGCCGCTGCGAGTAACAAAGTCCATATCTAGTAATGCATCAACATCACTTAATGGCGCTAACGACTCTGGAAAAAACACACCTTGATTACGCCCTAGTCCTGTTTTTACAGCTTCAACAAACGACACTTTTTGTGAATATTCTTTTAAATTATGTAATTGCATGACTCTTTATCCTATAAAACATTTAATTGACGCGTGCCGTCGTTATCTAATTTACAAATATGGCAAAAGCCTTGTTCGTTGATGTAATTTTCCTCTAGCCACTGCGCGCATTGCTCTGCCGCTTCAAGCGTTTTACATACACTAAACAAGGTCGGCCCTGCGCCTGAAATACTCACAACTTCAGCACCCAGTGCTGGTAAGCTTGCTTTGGCATCACTAAAGCCGCTTATAAGTGGCGCACGGTATGGCTCTGCTATTTCGTCTTTCATAATGCTTAATGCATCATCAAAACGCCCTGTTAACAGTAAGCTACTAAACGCCGATAAACGCTGAGCAAACTCAACCCCGGCATGCATACTTAGCTCTTTTGGTAAAACAGAGCGCGCTTTTGCGGTATTGAGCGAAAAACCCGGAAATGCGGCAACGTAATACCAGCTTTCATCAACAGGTAAAGCAATAGATTTATCAGGAATTAAATCACCGGTTAACTGTAAGCCACCTAAATAACACGGTGTGATGTTATCGTAATGGCGCCCCCCACTTACAACGGCTTCAAAATCTGCCATAAGCTCAATGAGCTCTACTTGGCTTAAATTAGTTTTGGCAAATTTATCCAGTGCTGCAAATGTCGCCACCACAGAGCAGGCACTTGAGCCTAATCCCGAACCAATCGGCAAATTTTTCCTAAGTTCGAGCTTTACCGCAGGCATATCAGGCGCAACATGCGCTCTAAAGTGCACTAAACACTGATACGCTAAATTTTCTTGCGCATCACTAGGTAGCTTATGTGCATAGTCGCCTGTACAGATAAATTCATCACTCGATGCGGCACTAACAACCGCCACATCACCTAATAAACCGCCATCAATGGGCGCAAGTGCGGCGCCCAGCGCATCAAAGCCAACGGCAAAATTACCAATAGACGCCGGAGCATATACTTCAATCATGACTGACTCCTAGCGAGATAATGTTTTTAATATGTCTGCAAATACACCCGCAGCCGTTACTGCAGAGCCTGCCCCATAACCACGAATTACAAACGGACGCGGTTGGTAGTATTGGCTTAAAATAGCCAGCGCATTTTCACCATCACGAATAACATTCAATGCATGTGATGAATCCACGGCTTCGATTCCGACCTTACAGTGACCATTTTTAATTGTGCCTACGTAGCGAAGTACTTTACCTTCACTTGCTGCACTTTGAACACGGTCGTTAAAACCAGCATCTAAGCTAGGTAATTTCGCCATAAACTGCTCAACATTGTCACCTTGGGCAAAACCTGGCGGTAAAACCGACTCCACTTCTATATCACTAAGCTCTAATTGCATGCCTGCTTCGCGTGCAATGATCAGTAATTTACGTGCTACGTCAGTTCCCGATAAGTCATCGCGCGGATCGGGCTCTGTAAACCCGCTTTCTTTGGCTTTAATTGTTGCTTCAGAAAGTGATAAACCATCTTCTAGTGCACCAAACATGTATGAAAGCGAGCCCGATAAAATACCACTAAACTCAAGTAACTCATCACCTGCACCAAACAACGATTGCAAGTTATCGATTACAGGTAAACCTGCACCTACGTTAGTTTCGTATAAAAACTTACGATTATTTTTATGTGTTGCTGCAATTAAATCTTGGTAATACGTATATGAGCTCGTGGTGGCTTTTTTATTGGCAGCCACAACGTGGAAACCCGCATTTAAAAAATCGACGTATTGCGAAGCCAAGGCATCTGATGAAGTACAATCAACTAGCACAGGGTTAACCAAGTGGTTTTGCTTAACAAACTGTTCTACTAATTTTAAATCAAATGCTTGCTCTGATTGCGTTAGTTTTTGTTGCCAATCATCAAAAGCAATGCCTTCACCATCAAGGTGTAATTGACGAGAATTAGCCACACCGTATAGGTTTAATTTAATATTACGCTTTTCAAGCCATGCTTGTTGACGTTCAAGCTGATTTATTAGCTCTTGACCGACTAAGCCACATCCCAATAAAAACACATCGATTGAAGGCACATGAGTGAAAAAGTTTTCATGACAGATTTTAACCGCGTCATTACACAACTCACCATCAATAACCGCAGAAATAGCGCTTTCAGTTGAGTCTTGCGCTATGGCAACAATGTTTACTTGTGCTTGAGCAAGCGATGCAAAAAACTTAGCAGCTAAGCCTTTATGTGCGCGCATGTTATCGCCCACTAGCGTTACTATTGCTAAATTACGTTGCACATTTACCGGCTCAATTAAGCCAGCTTTTGACTCTAAGTCAAAGGCCACTTGCAACGCACTTAACGCTAGGTTTAAATCACTTTCATGAACACAAAAACTGATACTAAATTCACATGATGATTGAGTGATCAGGACGATTGACACGTTATCATGCGCTAATGCATTAAATACTTTCGATGCCATACCCACTTTGCCCTTCATACCAGGACCTGAAACGGTCAACATAGCTAAGTTTTGTAGGCTTGAGAGTGCTTTTACTGGCTCATCAGATACCGTATCGTTACTAATTAATGAGCCTTGTGCATCTGGGTTATGAGTGTTTTTAATTTCGCATGGCACTCCAGCTTTTGCACACGGTAGGATAGTTTTAGGGTGCAACACTTTAGCGCCAAAATAAGAAAGCTCCATCGCCTCTTTGTAAGATAGGAAATCAACCTTAGTGGCTTTTTTGATATAACGCGGATCGGCGCTGTATACACCATCAACGTCAGTCCATATTTGGCACACTTGCGCCTCTAAACACGCTGCAGCAATCGCCGCTGAATAATCAGAGCCATTTCGACCAAGTGTTGTGAGCTCACCTTTATCATTACTTGCAGTAAATCCAGGCATGATGTAAACCGTTGCTGGCGACTCTTTTAGTACCGCTTGAAAACGGGCTTTACTGGCGACTAAATCGGCCTCAGCGTCAATGTGTCCACCCGTTGAAACAATACAGTCTGTTGCTTGTAAATAATGCGCGTTATGATCGGCTAGTAAGCTTTGCATTAGCGATACGCTAACACGTTCACCAAAGCTAATAATAAAAGCCCTGATTTTGTCTGGGCAACACTTAATAAGTGCAACCCCATCAAGCTTATTTTTCAATTCGTTAAAGTCTGGCCAGTTTTGAACTGTTCCTTGTTTTTCCTCTACAGCTGCTTTTAAAGCATTGCAGCGGGTAACAAGTGCATCCCACAACGGGTTGAAATCCAGCCCCTGCTCTGCGGCACTAGCCAGCGCAACAAGCGAATCTGTCATACCGCCAGGCGCTGAAAGCACCAGTAACATTTCATCTTTTAATTGTGCCTTAGCTAGAGCAGCTACTTGCTCTAAACAGGCAAAGTCAGCGAGCGATGAGCCACCAAATTTTAAAACGCGCATTTTTATGTTTCCTCATTCCATAAAACGAAAAAAGGCCTGTGTTCTAAGTGAACACAGGCCTTTAAATTTGTTGCACCGACCTATGCCACTATCCAGTAAGAATGGTGGTTGTAATAATAATGGTCGTTACAAGACTAAATGTTTTCATAGCTTAAGACTGCCTTAACAAAGGCTATTCTGTCAACCCTAAATTAGAAGATAAAACAGTCTTTTTCATCATGAATTTTATTAATAAATGCCAAACTTATGCAAAACGTCGTTAAGTT
Source organism: Pseudoalteromonas sp. S1609 (assembly GCF_005887255.1). Taxonomy (GTDB): domain Bacteria; phylum Pseudomonadota; class Gammaproteobacteria; order Enterobacterales; family Alteromonadaceae; genus Pseudoalteromonas. The sequence continues at coordinate 57,888 of NZ_PNDJ01000006.1, forward strand.
GTGCTTTATTAATCGGTTTGTGAATAAAATCGATTGCGCCGAGTTGCGCTACGCGATCTCGCATTTTTTGTTGAATATCTGCAGAAATTACCAATACATAAGTTTCTATTTTATTTGCTTTGACCTGCTCAAGCACTGCAATCCCATCCACTTCAGGCATGGTTAAATCGAGGCATAAGAGATCAAAATGCTTATGGTGTAATAACGCCAAGGCTTCTTTACCATTGGTTGCCTGTTGAATATCAGCATCAATACACTCATTTAAACAGCGGATCACTTGTTTACGAGCAACAGTTGAGTCATCACAGACTAAAATAGAAAAACGCATCATAATGACAATTTAATTAAACTCATATAAAACACCTAAACCCACGCTAAAATTAATTTGCTTACTCAGGCAGCAAAAAGTCAAAAATATAACCAACATAAGTAGCGAGCAGGTTATTTACTGTATCTTTTACTAACGTTATCAATAAAGTGCATTAATGCACAATAAAAATTAGCAAAATAACTCTACCTAATTTGAAAACAAACTAGCGAAACACACTATGCTTTATTGTTAAGTTCATGAGGTAATCCTTATTTAAGATCGCAAAATAACAATATAATAAAATATATGTTTATTTTTAATGATTTATTAACTAATGTTTATAAGCGTACACTAATAGTTGAATAATTAAAGGAAATACAAGTCCCTCATGCCGCAAAAAAGTCTTTCAACAAAGTTACTCACACGAGTTTTATCGGTTTATTTTATACTGACTTTTGTGGTGACCTGCGGACAAATCTTCGCAGAGTATGTTAATACCAAAGATTACATACGCGATGAGCTCGGCACACTGCAAAAAACATTTGGTAGAAGTCTAACCCGAGCAATTTGGGAGTTAAATATAAAACAAACCACAACAACCGCAGAAGGATTACTTGATATACCTATGGTTGAAGGGGTTATTATTCGTGATGATAACGGCGCTATTATTTCTCAATTAGGCCGCGCGCTAAACATTCACAACCTATATAGTCAGCAACTTGTCCAGGAAGACGTGATTGTAGAAGACGCCAAAGCAGGTTTATTTGGTTATACATTTCCGCTTATTTTTGAATTTTCAGGTCGCGCCACCCAAGTAGGTGATGTGACTTTATTTTCTAGCCGCGACGTGATCTTTAGTCGCATCATGCTCTCTATTTACTTTTTAATTGGCAACGCCATGATTAAAACCACCTTTTTAATCATCTTGTTTTTAATCGCATTTAGAAAGCTGCTAACGGAGCCACTCACACAACTTACTGAACAAATTGAATACCTTGAATTAGAAGAGCTCGATGGCCAGCGCGTTAAAATTGTCACTGACGAAAATAACGAACTAAAAGTAATGGAGCGCTCTTTTAACAATTTGATCTCTAAAGTTGTTGAGTATAAAAAAGAGTTAAAGCAAACCCAGAATGACCTAATCGAAAGTAATCAAAAACTAGATCAACAAAATTTGCAGCTTGAACAAGATGTAGCGCGTAAAACATCAAACCTTAGCCAAGCAATGATCGACCTACAGCAACAAAAATATGAACTCGAACGCCAAAAAGCAGTATTAACTGAAGAAGTTGACCTACGAAAGCAAACTGAGCAAGAGCTGCTAAGTAAACAAACCCAACTACAAAACTCACTCGATGAACTAAGCTTTGCGCAAGAGCAGCTTGTTGGCTCAGAAAAAATGGCGGTATTAGGCGGTTTAGTGGCGGGTATTACTCATGAAATTAATACCCCTATTGGTATCGGCGTAACTGCGACTTCATTTTTACATGAGCGTTTAACTGAAATAGAAACTGCGTTTAAAAACAAATCGCTATCCTCTTCAGCACTGGAGAGCTTTATTAATGATGCTGCACAAAGTGCTCAGCTACTCTCTCACAATTTAGAGCGCGCATCTGACTTAATCACGAGCTTTAAACAAATCGCAGTTGATCAAGCCAGTGAGGCGCTAAGAACCATTAACTTTAAGGATTACATTAATGAGGTTATACGTTCTTTACATCCGCAAATTAAAAAAACATCCCATAGCATTCGCCTGCATTGCCCTGATGATTTAATTATTAATTTACCTGCGGGGGTGATCAGCCAAATATTTACTAACTTAATTATGAATTCATTACTGCATGGCTTTGAAAATATAAACAGTGGCCAAATTACCATAGATGTAAATACCGATGAAAACGACTTAGTCATTAATTACCAAGATAATGGTATCGGGTTGAAACCGGCACAACTTAAGCGTTTATTTGACCCATTCTTCACCACAAAGCGTGATGAAGGTGGCAGCGGCTTAGGTGCTCACATTATTTTTAACCTCGTAAAACAAACACTCAATGGCAAAATTGAAGTCAGCAGTGAACCCGACCAAGGGTTACATTACCGAATTTCGTTCCCTAAAAATATGTCATCCCCCCTGCCACTTTTTAAACTCGATTAGCCGTTTCTAGAAGCGGCTTTTATTGCTATGATTGCACAAATTTTTTAAATGGATCATTTCCCTATGTGGTTTAGTAACCTTATATGCTATCGCTTTAAACAAGACGTTTCGTACACTCAAGAAGACTTTGACAAGGCGTTAGAACAAGATCTATTTCGTCCATGTACTGGCCAAGAGTTGGCGACATTTGGCTGGACAAAAGCATTTGGTAAACATGGTGAAACTTTGTCTCACTTTTCACAAAAAAGCATTTTAGTGTGTGCCAAGCGTGAAGAGAAAGTGTTACCGGCATCTGTAATAAATGAGCTTGTTGCAGAGAAGGTTGATCAGATTGAAGCTGAAGAAAATCGACCAGTAAAGAAAAAAGAAAAAGATGAATTAAAAGAAAACATCTTGCACACGCTACTGCCACAAGCATTTAAAAAGTCGAGCCTACAGTTTGCGTTCATAGACCAGGAAAATGGTTGGGTTGTAGTTAATAGCGCAAGCTTTAATAAAGCTGAAGAGCTTCTGGCGTTACTACGTAAATCATTAGGTACGCTACCCGTTGTTCCTGCGTTTGCTAACTATGATTTAGATGTGTTTTTAACTGACTGGCTTACTAACTTTAGTACTCCAGAGGGCTTCGCTATAGGCTCTGATGCTGAGCTTGAAGAAGCGGATGACAGTGGAGCCCAAGTTAAGCTTAAAGGCCATGACTTAGCGTGTGACGAAGTAAAATCGCACCTTGAAAGTGGTAAACGCGTCACTAAGCTTGCCTTGGATTGGCAAGAACGCGTTAAGTTTATGCTACAAAACGATGGTTCAATTAAACGTTTAAGCTATAGCGAAACACTTAAAGAAGAAAATGCCGATATTCCTAAAGAAGATATGGCGGTTAAACTAGACGCTGACTTTATTCTTGCATCTGAGGAAATAAAACTGCTTCTTGAAGAGCTTACTCAAGGCTTAGGTGATGCAGACGATTTAGCGTAAAAGCTTTATTAAACAAATAAAAAAGCACGATACTAATCGTGCTTTTTATTGTTCAAAAATTTAGCTAAACATTTCTTTTACGTCTTCAACCATATGCAAGTATTCCTCACTCTCTAACATTTCTAATGAAGGAAAAATGCCTTTATCAATATAGGTTTGTAGCGCCGCAGATTTATCTGATACTTGTAGGGTTCCCTCAAGGATTGCACCAATGCGAATAAAGTCGATGTAACTCACTTCAGTAGAGCGATAGTTAACATCAGCCCAGTGCTGTGCAACTTCTGCAAACACGTCCGGGAATTCCCATGCTTTCATAATTGAGCCGCCAATTTTACCGCTTAAGCGTTGAATTGCGTGCGCTAAAAAACTCGGATTGGCAAACACTTCTGGGTGTCGCTCAGCCTCAGTTAAAATCGGTAACACCCCAATATTATAAACCAATGAAGCTAGTGTAATGGCATCACGGTTAAGCGAAGTGTGAGTATTTCTTTTTAAATAAAACTCCATCAATGAAATAGAATGCGAGGCCACATGCAGCGTTTTTTGCCACGCCTTGCCCATGTATCCCTTTATTAGCTCATTATTAGATACAAACAGCTGCTCCATTGCCATGGCTGTAGCTATATTTTTTATTTGCCTTAAGCCAATACGTGTCACTGCTTGATGTAAGTTAGACACCTTTACAGCACGACCCATAATGGCACTATTTGCTACTTTAATCATTCGCGCAGACAGTGCAGGGTCATGTGCTATTGCATCTGACATTTGCATCAAATTTACATCTGGATTGTCAGCGGCTTGACGAACCTTAATCGCTACCTCTGGTAACGTAGGTAACACCAGTGTGTCGTTGTTAATTCTGTCAACCAAAATTGTGAGTAAGGCATTTTCTGTAGACATAAAATATCCCTTTGCTTAATGACCTACACTTTACAGCAAGTCTTATATTATTAATTATTTCAAAGCTTAGCAGTACTAAACATATACCCAAAGTAGAAAAAATTGTAGATAATTATTGATTATTTACTAGTGCCTCACTGATTTATGCGCACTAACGCCTAATACTTGCTATTTGCTAGTGGGTTTTGCTTTAATGCAAACATGCTAAGGCACATTAACACGCTTCAGTACCTTAACTTACAGTATACAAGTTATAAAATAGACTTTTTAAAGGCAATATAATGATCTTAAATAAAATTAGCCAAGCAATACTGCTCTCTGGCATCGTTTTTCTTAGTGCCTGCTCTGAGCAAGCACCGTCTTCAAGTAATACGCCGCAAAGCTCAGCGCCAACGGCTTCTCAAACGCCTTCTGGGCCAGCGCTTATTAATATTGACCGTCAACGCTTAGACATATACACAGACTTTAGTTTACAAAGTGACTTATCACACTTGTCTGACAATCAAAAAGCTATGGTAGCTAAACTTATTGATGCTTCAAAAATTATGGATGATTTATTCTGGAAGCAAGCATTTGGTAAAGATAAAAAAGACTTTTTAGCACAACTAGATGATGAAAAAGTACGTCAGTTTGCTGATATTAACTATGGCCCATGGGATCGCTTAAACGGCGATGAAGTATTCTTATCAGGCTATAAAGAAAAACCGCTTGGTGCAGGCTTTTACCCAGCCGACATCACCAAAGAAGAGCTTACTAACGCTGATGTAAAAGATAAAACAGGTCTTTACTCACTGATTAAACGCGATGAGCTTGGTAATTTATACAGCACACCTTATTCAGAAGAGTATGCAGTAGAGCTTGCTCAAGCTGCAGAGTTACTTAGAGAAGCCAGCAAATTAGCCGACGATCAAGAATTCGCCAACTACTTAAACTTACGAGCTGACGCAATACAAAGCGATGACTTCCAAGCCTCTGACTTCGCTTGGATGGATATGAAAAATAATCCAATTGATGTGGTTATTGGCCCAATTGAAAACTACGAAGACCAATTATTTGGTTACCGCGCAGCTTATGAATCGTATGTTCTTATTAAAGATTTAAAGTGGAGCGAGCGACTAGCGAAATTTGCAGCGTTTTTACCTGAGCTGCAAAAAGGCTTACCTGTCGATAGCAAATACAAGCAAGAAGTACCGGGCTCAGATGCCGACTTAAATGCCTATGATGTTGTTTATTATGCTGGGCACTCAAATGCTGGCAGTAAAACCATTGCAATTAACTTGCCCAATGATGAGCAAGTGCAATTAGAAAAAGGCACACGTCGTTTACAGCTTAAAAACGCAATGCGTGCGAAGTTTGATAAAATTTTAGTGCCTATCTCAGAGCAGTTAATTGTGCCAGAGCAACGCAAACACATTACCTTTGATGCATTTTTTGCCAATACCATGTTCCATGAAGTGGCTCACGGTTTAGGGATTAAAAACACCTTAACGGGTAAAGGTACCGTTCGCCAATCACTTCAAGAACACGCTAGTGCTTTAGAAGAAGGTAAAGCCGATATTCTTGGTTTATACATGGTTGAACAGTTACTTAAAAAAGGTGAGATCACTGAAGGGACGTTAGAAGATTACTACACCACCTTTATGGCGGGTATTTTCCGCTCAGTGCGTTTCGGTGCCTCAAGTGCACATGGTAAAGCAAACATGATCCGCTTTAACTTTTTTGCTCAAGAAGGTGCTTTTTCTAAAAATGAAGACGGGCTTTATAGCATCAACATGGATAAAATGGGGGATGCTATGGCAAAGTTATCGCGCCTTATTTTAACTCTACAAGGTGACGGTGATTACGAAAAAGTAGATCAACTTATTGCCACTCATGGCGATATTAAAGCGGAACTTGCTAAAGATTTAGAAAAGTTAAGCAAAGCGAACATCCCTGTAGATGTGACCTTTAAACAAGGCAAAGATGTGCTTGGCCTTAATTAACAAAAGCTAATTAAATAAAAAAGCGTTACATTGTAACGCTTTTTTATTACTTATCAGAATGCTTATTTGTCATTCATCACTTTGCGTACAACCGGTTCAAGGCTTGCCATTCCCCACTGCTTACCGATTTCAATCGCATACTCTATATCTGTACCTTGCTGATGGGCTGAAATAGCCATTAACGCGCCAACACGGTTGCTACTTGCACAATGAACAACCACCGACTCACCTTTAAGTTGCTCTAAAAGATTGGCTAACTGCTTTGCATTATCAGTGTTTACGTCTTTTGCACCCGCAATCTCAATTAAGTGGTAGCTCATTCCTAAAGAGTTGACTAACGCGCCTTCATCCCAGTCTTGCTCATCTGCTGCACGTAAATTAATAACATGCTTTACCTTGGCTTGCGATAATTGCTTAAACTGCTCTTTAGTCGGTTGCGCTGCTGAAAAAATCAGGTTGTTATGTGCTGCAAAGTTTTTAATGCTAACGTTATTTACTACATCCGTAGCTACCGGCTGCTCGCTCGCTATTACTGTTGAAACAGCAATGGCTGCTATAAATACACTAGTGCAGAGTTGTTTTATTAATTTCATACTATCTCCTCAAAGTAACCCATTCTGATTTTAAAAATGCGTTTTTAATTGCTCTATCTGCTCATTAGTATAAGGGACACTTGGAAACTTGCCCCATACCGGCGCAGGCCATGCAATATCTGTTTTAAAACGCGCTATATGATGAATATGTAATTGCGGAACCATATTGCCAAGCGCGGCCACATTTAACTTATCAGGATTAAACACCTCAATTAATAAATGGCTGAGCTTAGCCGACTCTTGTAAATAAGTGATTTGTTGCTGCTCGGTTAAATCTATTATCTCTTTTAAACCCGCTATTCTAGGAACTAATATAAACCATGGGTATTGGCTGTCATTTAGTAGTAATACCTTACAAAGAGGCCAATCGGCCAGTTCAATACAATCTCTTGTCAGCTCTGGGGCTAAGGTAAATGATGTTTCGCGCATGTTAAATCCTTAGGTTATTTTACTTCACACTTTATAGCATTTAGTTGCAGTTGCACACGCTTGTGCTTTACCATCGGGGGTAATTTTATGTAAGTAAAGGCAATCCTGTGTTAAAAAAACTAAAACACCTCTCACTGGCAATCCCCCTGATGGCGGGCGCGTTAAGCGCTCAAGCAAAGCCGTTAACGCTTGAGCGCATATTTGATGATCCAAGCTTAGCTGGCAAATCTCCGGTACAACTTAAGTTTTCTCCCGATGGTAGCCGTGTTACCTACTTACAAGGTAAAGCAGATGACTATAACCGCTATGATTTATGGGAATATAATTTAAAAGATAACACCAATCGATTGCTCGTTGATTCAGCGCAATTATTTTCAGGCCCAGAAAACCTGTCAGATGAAGAAAAAGCACGCCGTGAACGCCAGCGTATTTTTGGTAAAGGTATTCTTGAATACAAATGGTCAAAAGATGGTAAAGCGTTATTATTTCCTCTTAATGGCGACCTTTATTACTTCGACTTAAAAACAAAAAATAGTAAAAAGCTGACTAACACTGAAGCATTTGAAACCGATGCGCGCTTTTCTCCAAAAGGGAATTTTGTGTCGTTTGTTCGTGAGCAAAACCTCTTCGCATTAGAACTGGCATCTGGTAAAGAAATTCAATTAAGTAAAGATGGCGGTGGCGTTATTAAAAACGGTATGGCCGAATTTGTGGCGCAAGAAGAAATGAGCCGCATGACCGGTTATTGGTGGGCAAATGATGAATCTAAAATCGCCTTTACTCGCGTTGATGAAAGCCCTGTTCGAGAAGCAATTCGTAACGAAATTTATGCTGATGAAGTAAAGCTATTTAATCAGCGTTACCCATTTACTGGCACTAACAATGTTGACATTCAACTTGGTGTTGTAAAACTTAATGACCAAGCAGTTGACTGGGTTGACTTAGGTGAAGATAAAGATATTTATATCGCTCGTGCTAAATGGTTAAACGACAGTAACACCCTGTCTTACCAATGGCAAAACCGTTCTCAGCACAATTTAGAATTACGCTTTTACAACAGTAAAACGAAACAGCAAACCGTCGCATTAACTGAAAAAAGCGATACTTGGATAAACCTACATTTTGATCTTGAGTTTTTAAAAGATAAAAAACATTTTGTGTGGGCCTCGGAGCGAGATGGATTTAAGCACCTTTATTTGTATGCTAATAATGGCCAACTTATTCGTCAAATAACTACTGGTGACTGGGTTGTTGATAGCTTAAAAGGCGTAGATGAAAAAAATGGTATAGTTTACTTTGCAGCGCGTAAAGATACTGCGCTTGAAAGTCACTTATACAGTGCGCCTTTATTTAAAAAAGGGGCAATTAAGCGTATTACTAAAAAAGGCCAATACCACAATGTTGTACTGGCAAAAGATAACAAAACCTTCATTGACACTAGTTCATCGGTGAATAAGCCAAATTCAGCAGCGCTGCGCAAAATCAATGGAGAGTTTATTACGTGGCTTGAAGAGAATAAACTAGACGACTCTCACCCACTAACTCCCTTTTTAACCGATTTAGCAAAGCCTGAGTACGGTACTATTACCGCTGAAGATGGCCAAGTTATGCATTACCGTTTATTTAAACCTACAAACATGGCTAAGGGTAAAAAGCACCCAGTTATTGTTAACGTGTATGGCGGCCCTCATGCTCAGCGAGTAACTAATAGCTGGCGTAGTAAAAACTTATACTTTCAATATATGGCGCAACAAGGTTATGTTATTTTTCAACTAGATAACCGCGGCTCTTACAATCGTGGTAAAAAGTTTGAAGATGCAATATATAAAAATTTAGGTGTTGTTGAAGTAGCTGATCAGATTAAAGGCGTTGAGTTTTTACGTACACTTGATTACGTAGACCCTGCACGCATTGGTATTTATGGTCACAGCTACGGTGGTTATATGGCGCTAATGACCATGTTTAAAGCAGGCGATTACTTTAGTGCCGGTGTTTCTGGCGCTCCTGTAACTGACTGGGCCTTATACGATACTCACTACACCGAGCGTTACTTGGGTCACCCTGATACAAATGCGCAAGGTTATACCGACAGTGCTGTTTTCCCATATGCTGAAGGCCTTAAAGGCCCATTAATGATTTACCATGGTATGGCCGATGACAACGTGTTGTTTACCCATGCAACAAAATTGTTTAAACAGCTGCAAGATAACAATCAACAGTTTGAAATGATGACTTACCCAGGCTCAAAACATAGTCTTCGCGGTAAACAAGTTCAAACTCATTTACATCAAACTATTACTAACTTCTTTAACCGTAATTTTAATACAAACTAACTAAGTTATTCGACTAAAGGCTGATACAAGTATCAGCCTTTTTTTATGCAAATAAGATATATTGAAACGTCAACAAACAATAATTAAATCCATTTAAGCATAGGGTAACTAAAAATCTAAGCCTGAGCGCGCAACTTGTATTGTATTTAAATTAACCGCTAACAACTAAATATAAAAATTCAATATTATGAAAATAAAGCTCTATTAGCCTATATTTTAACTATGCTTATTAAAGAGAAGTAATGCTCTTATACAGGAACATGTTTATGCTAAATCTCCGTCGTTTTACTATATTTCAACGTCTAGCCATTTTAGTAGGGATTGTAATATTTGGTTTAATTGTATTGAGTATTTCGAGCTTGAGTAACCAATACCAAGCGCTCAAAAACGAGCAATACCTTAAAACTAAAAATGTGGTAGAAACTGCATATAGTACTATTAAGCACTATGCAGCCCTTGAACAAAACCAAACTCTTACTCGCCAACAAGCACAGTCTCAAGCAATCGCCTCAATACGCTCATTGCGTTACGATGATACTAACTATTTTTGGATCAACAATTATCAGCCAGCCATGGTAATGCACCCAATAAAGCCAGCTCTTGAGGGAAAAGATTTAACTAATAATAAAGACCCTGATGGCACCCCGTTATTTGTTGAGATGGTTAGCGTTGTAAAACAATCCGGCGAAGGTTATGTGCCTTATAAATGGCCAAAGCCCGGTAATGACAACCCCGTAGATAAAATTGCGTTTGTTAAAGGTTTTGATCAGTGGCAATGGATAATCGGCTCGGGAGTTTATCTTGATACCATAGACAGTGCCTTTTCGCAGCAGCGCACTATCATCATTATCAACGTTATTATTATGATTATTGTGGTGGTGTTATTTAGCTACTTTATTGGCCGAAGCATTTTAACGCCGACTCGTTTAGCAGCGCAGATGATGAAAGATATCTCTCAAGGTGAGGGGGATTTAACTCGTACTCTCAACGAAAATGGTAATGATGAAATATCTCAACTTTCGAGATCATTTAATTTATTTGTCTCTAAAATTAGAGAGTCTTTAGTACTAGTCGCCAAAAGCGCAAACGATGTAAACGAGCATGCCCATGCTGTAGATGATTCTAGCAAAACCAGCCAGTCGTTTATTGAGCTTCAAAACGACAGTAGCACCCAAGTAGCCGCTGCAATGGAGGAAATGACTCATCAAATTCATGATGTTAGCCGTAATGCCGAAGCCGCTGAACAAGCCGCAAATGATACTGCCAGTAATGCATCAACGGGTAAAAATGTGGTATCTAAAACGATTATCGCCATTGAAACCCTCTCGAGTAATATAGAAACCGTAAGCAAAGTAACCGCTGATCTTGCTCAAGAGAGTAATAATATTGGTTCGGTGCTTGATGTAATAAGAAGTATTGCAGAGCAAACTAACCTGTTGGCACTCAATGCAGCCATTGAGGCTGCACGGGCAGGTGAACATGGTAGAGGCTTTGCCGTCGTAGCCGACGAAGTAAGAACCTTAGCAAGTCGAACGGGTAAAAGCACTGATGAAATTCAAGCCATGATCGCTAAACTGCAAGAAGGCGCTAAAGCCGCAGTTGAGGCGGTAAAATCTAGCCAAGAAATTTCTATTTCTACGGTTGAACAAGCCTCTTCAGCAAATACATCACTGGATGAAATAGACAGGTTAGTAGCGGTGATCACCGATATGAACGGCCAAATTGCAAGAGCAACAGAGCAGCAAACATCGGCCGCAGATGAAGTAAACTTAAGAATTAACGATCTTTCGCAATCAACGGAGCAATCATTAGGTAATACGAAGGATTTAACCCTTGCCAGCGACAAACTCAAACAAAGCAGTGTTGAATTATCTAGCGTGGTATCGCGCTTTAAGCTGAGTTAACCTGAATTCCGGATAATAAATCTATCTCAAGCTAGAGAAAATTAAACATAAATATCATTTTGATTCAATGCGTTAGTAAACCTCTTAACCAAAGTTCAGGTTAATTAATACCTTTCACCAATTAAAAAGCCCTGATCTTCAGGGCTTTTTAGACTTATTTATAGAGAATTATAAACAGTAGCGGGCAAACAAACTGCTTACTGAGGCCGCAGTTGGTTTACCATGTTGCCAATCACCACCTTCAACACCACTACCGGCAATATCCATATGCACATAAGGAAGTGGTAAAGTAGACTCATTACCATGCTTATCTAACCCGCCTACCACAGCTAAAAATGCCATAGGGAATTGATGACCGCGCGCTGTGACGGCAGAAGCCGCATTATTACTAGAAAGCACATCATCGGCTAAAGTACGTGGTTTTATAAAGTCATAATCTTCACGACGTGAGCGTGATACTTCAGCACCGTCAGCCCATAAATCACCACAATCAGCTAATTGACATGAAATATTAGCACTACGTGCTGGCCCATTTTCTACATAAGCACCATATGGTCCCATCGCACGTGCAGCATGCCCTGTTAAAGTAGCCACAGTAAACAGCGTTGGGTTTATTTCGTTTACAGCCAAATCTTTCATTTCACTAAGCAAATCACCCATCGCTAGACGCCCCTCGGCATCAGTGTTACCAATGCGCACTCGCACACCTTCACGGCTAGTAATGATTTCATCAGGAACAAAACAATCTGAACCAATTGAGTTACGTACCACTGCTAAAAAGGCAATCACTTTAACGCCTTTAGGCTGGTAATCAGCAACTGCTTTCATAAATCCAGCCACAGAAGCCGCACCGCCTTTATCTCGGCTCATACCTGCCATGTAGCCGCCTACTTTTAAATCTGCACCGCCTGTGTCATAAACTAAGCCTTTACCAACAAACATCAGTGTGCGCGTTACTTCACCCTCTGGTACATATTCAAGTTTAACAACGCGTGGATGATGACGCTCTACTGCATAAGATGCACGAGCGACAGTACTTAGCATCGGATAGTGTTTATCAATGGCAGCCAAGTCATCAATCACATCAACGTTCACTGCGCTATTATTAAATAGTTCGCTACAGTAATCAGCAAAGCGTGGTGGTGCCATACGTTCAGGCTCGGTACCACATAAATCACGTGCAGCATATTGTCCAGCTGCTAATGCATTGACTGCTTTAATCGTTTGCTCATTGGCATCAATTAAACCGATTTGAGTAATTGGCTCAATACCATGACCATGAAATTCACGTGCTTCAAGAGGCTGCCATAATGCTTGGCATGCGCCTAAATAGGCCACTTCCAGCGCGTGTTGGTAACGGCTGTCGGTATTTAAAGCAGGTAAGTAAATAGCGGGGTTAACACTGCCTGACGCTTTAGCCTCGTAAATGGCTAATTTAGCCGCATCAAAATAGCGACGTACATCATCATAATCTCTATTTAAAGGGCCTGTAGGGGCTATCACAACACGTTTACCGGCAATTACTAGCAAGGTAACTTGATTACCTATTCGAGAGTCTACTTGAGCTTGATTTAAAATTGCATCGCGCAGAGGCGTATTTGGTATGTGAGAAAAGTCATCGCTGATAATAATTAGTGCATCGTGTGATGCACAATCTAGGCTTGCACTAACTGGCTGAGCCAGCACTGCTTTTGGATATGCCATAAAAAAGGATCCTGTTAGAAAACGTAGCCCCTATTATTATTTATTTAGCAATTTATAACCAGTAAACTGCGGTAATCTGCATACTTACTGGCAACCTAGAGTTACAGCTTTTACACGTCTAAAATACTCAGCTGTAAATTATGCTCTGGTTGGTTTTTAATGCCAACACCTATTCCTAATAAACGCACAGGTTGTTGTAATCCGCGTTGATAGGCTTTGGCGAGTAACTCTTTAAAAATAGCCGTGTTTAATTGATGATTCGCTCGATCTGCTGAGGTCACAACAAAATTAGCAAATTTAACTTTAACACTTAACTTGTTAATTTTATTTTGTAGCTGCTGTTTGTTTAATCTAACCTCGAGCTCACCTAGCAGTTGCGGTAATTGCTCCAAGCACTCATCAAGACTATTTTTGTTGTATTCATAAGTATGCTCCACGCTCAATGACTTACGAATCCGCTCAGTTGAAACCCGCCCTATATGCTCCCCCATACATTTTTGATATAACGACACGCCAAAATTCCCCACATGTTGCTGCATCCAATTAGCCCCTTTTTCGCGAACATCTTGGCCCGTGTACAACCCTTTTAAATTAAGCTTCTCCAAGGTTACCTTACCCACTCCTGGAATTTTACCTAGTGGTAATTGGGCTAAAAACGAGTCAACTTGCTCAGGCAATACTACAAATTGGCCATTGGGTTTATTTTCATCGCTAGCAATTTTGGCTATAAATTTAATTGGCGCAATCCCCGCAGAAGCGGTCAGCCCTGTGGTATTAAAAATATCGGTGCGGATTTGCTCTGCAATTAACGTTGCACTGCCTTTAAATGCAGTACTGTCGGTAACATCTAGGTACGCTTCATCAAGTGAAAGAGGCTCTACAAGATCAGTATAGCGCTTAAATATAGCGCGGATTTGAGTTGATACTTGTTTATAAACAGCCATTCTTCCGGGCACAATAACTAAATCGGGGCAAAGCTGTTTGGCATGATAGTTAGACATAGCAGAGCGCACCCCATACTCTCTGGCAATATAATTAGCGGTAGAGAGCACTCCACGGCGACTGTTACCGCCAATTGCCAGCGGTACACTTGCAAGCTTGGGGTTGTCGCGCATTTCAACGGCTGCATAAAAGCAGTCCATATCTATATGAATAAACTTTTTCATCACACAATAACAACTGTTTATTTATACAGCCATTATTGTGGAATCGCTGCTAATTAGCAAGCTTGTTGTTATTTAAAAAGAGCGCCTATTTTTCTTGGGCTTATTAAAGCAATACATCCAAAATAAAATTTCTAAAGAAAAGCCTAATAAAATCAAAATAATTGCTCCTGCCTCATTACCCATAGCGTAACAAGTAAACGACGCTATAAAAACGGTGCATGCCAATAACCAATTAATTATATTCTGCATAGTTATCTCCTTGTGTGTTAATAGTTACTATAGTCATGAATTCAAGGAGGTACAATTTTAGCCCTAGAATTTTTGCCAACTATAATTCCCTTGAGCTCATCCGACCATGTTGCTAATCTAAATACTTTAAAACCAAGAGCTATAAATACATGGAAACGTTTAAACAACAACACCCTATTCATACCGACATTACTGTAGCGTGGGGCGATATGGATGCCCTACAGCATGTTAATAACTGTGTTTATCTTCGTTATTTTGAAATAGCCAGAATCGATTTTTTAAATAAATTAAATTTATTTGATACTATCAATGCTAAAGCCACTGGCCCTGTGATCAGTGAAAATAATATTCGCTACAAACGCCCTGTAACGTTTCCTGACATATTAAGCGTAGGTATTACTATCAGTGATATTAAATCTGACCGCTTTGTAATGAATTACAGTGTATTTAGCCATGCGCAAAATACGATAACCACCACTGGCATGTCAAAAGTGGTGATGTTTGACTTTAAAACAGGGCAAAAAGCCACGATCACAGAACCTTTGTTATCGGCTTTAAAAGCAAACTCAGAAAACAAATAATTAGGATTAGTAATGCAATATAGTCAATTAGGCAGTAGTGATATTAGTGTTTCTAGGGTCTGTTTAGGTAGTATGACTTGGGGAGTACAAAACAACCAGCATGATGCCGACCAACAGATAGCCTATGCTCTTGACCGTGGTGTTAACTTTATTGATACGGCAGAAATGTATGCAGTTCCTCCCTCCCCCGATACTTATGGTAAAACTGAGGAAATTATAGGGAATTGGGTTGCACGTAATTCACAGAAACGAAAAGACATTGTTATTGCAACTAAAATTGCCGGTAATGGGCTTTCATGGATCCGTGATGGTGGTGATATTACTCGCCAAGCTGTTATTGATGCAGTTGATCAGTCTCTAAAACGCCTACAAACCGACTATATTGACTTATACCAATTACATTGGCCAAATCGCCGCACTCCTCATTTTGCAAGGCAATGGCCTGGCATGCTTAAATTTACTGATGTCGATGCAAAACAACACACCGCTGACATGCTTGATATTTTAGAGGGCTTAGATGTGTGTGTTAAAGCGGGTAAAATTAAACACTGTGGACTTTCTGACGACACCCCGTGGGGAATTAGCCAATTTTTAAATTTAGCCAAAGAGCACAACTTACCAAAAATGGTGTCTATTCAAAATGAGTTTAGTTTAGCGCATGCGAAAGATTGGCCTTATTTAATAGAGCAATGTGTGCATGAAGATATTGCTTATCTACCTTGGTCACCTCTGGCTGCTGGGCTATTAACGGGTAAGTACCTCAATGGAGCGCGCCCTGAAGGCTCTCGCTGGACATTTATGCAGCGTAACGGTATTTTTCGTGATACGCCACAATCACAAAAGGCGACCAAAGAGTATGTTGAACTTGCACATGAACACAACATTACACCAGCACAATTGGCGCTAGCGTGGTGTAATCAAGTGGATGGCGTTACCTCATCTATTATTGGTGCCACTACTATGACGCAGCTAAAAGAAGACATTGATGCGTTTGAGCTAACTCTCAATGATGATGCGTTATCAGCAATTGATAGCATATTTAGAAATAACCCAATGCCATACTAGGGGCGATTTAATCACCGAACAAGATCTGCAGCCTGACAGGTTAAAAGAACAGCAAGGAAAAAGTACAATTCGATAATATTGATTCTTTGCTGTTCTTTATGTTTATTTTTTAGCCGTTACCAGTATAATACGCAAAAAATTTTGTAGGCGGTTCTATTTGTAATGCAATCACTTCGTTTTTTATGTCTTGGCATTTTGGTCACTTTTGCTACTTGCAGTCATAGTAAAACAGCAAAGCCAATAGAAGAAATTTTATGGCTACAAAGTAAGACCCCCCCGTTTCATTTAAGCAAAGAAACAAAACAGCTTGGCTTATGCGATGATTTAACACAACAGCTAATGCATAGCATAAAAGGGGTGAAACATACCCGCTTAGTTTTACCGCAAAAGCGGATTAATAAATATATAGATGAGGGCAGGAACGTTTGTTTTCCATGCGCTATTTACAAACGCAGTGCAAATAAACAGTTTTTATATTCATTACCTACAGCGATTTATCCCCCACATAACATTATAACTACCGCGGCAAAAGCACCTCAATTAACCTCTAAGCATGGTAATCCTATCAACTTAGTGGGTTTACTTGCTGATAAAAACTTCACTTACGGTCAAGCTGATGCGCGTCGTTTTTCTGTGCAGATAAACAATATTATTGAAAACTCATTAACTCACTCTAATGTTTCTATGAGTTGGAGTAGTGATAATGAAAGTGGTGTTGTAATGGAGCGCTTAAAACACGGCTCTTTAGATTACTCGCTTGATTACCCATTTATCACTAGCCACTTTAGCAAAGGCAATCAATCAAATATTGTAAACCTACCGATTGCCCAAAATAAAAATAAATTAGTTCCAATAGCCGTTGGTTGTGCGACTAATGCCCCAAATAATTTTGCATCTATGGCAATTAAAAAGATTAATCACGTACTAAAAAACAATATTTTAACCTCAGAGCAATACAAAAATAATCAACAATACTGGTTAAATGAACACTTTGAGGACTTTAATAAAGCCTATAATCAATATGTGCTTAACTTTGATTCACAGACCAATGATGCTCCAATAAACACTGCTGACCAGAGTCAGAATAAAGAGCAACTTTAAACTCTCGCCCGGCGCTTACCATCCCTACGCCAGCAGGCGTGCCGGTCATAATAATATCGCCCTCTTCTAAACCCATAAACTCATTTACCTCTGCCAGAATTTGCGCAGGTTGGTGCAACATTAGCTGGGTTTCTCCGTGCTGAATGACTTTACCATCAATATGTAATTCAAATATAAACGATGTCATTTCTGGCGTTAACTCAATAAAATCACTAAATAATGCTGAGCCATCGAATGCTTTAGCACGTTCCCACGGCAAGCCCTTTTCTTTTAAACTGCTTTGCAAAGCTCGCTTAGTCAAATCAAGTCCAATCCCTACGCCTGCAAGCTGCTTATTTTTTATCACAAAGCATAATTCAGTTTCATAATGCAACGTTTCACCGTTATGGGAAGAGAGTAAGGTATTAGTGATCGCGCTATTAGGCTTATTAAAAATTACCATTTGCTCAGGGTGTTCGTTGTTTAATTCAGCAATATGCGCACTGTAATTGCGCCCCACACAGACTATTTTTGAAGGCTGTATGCTCTGCGAAGCCAGCTTTATTTGATTCATTCTCTCACCTGTTAATTACATAACGCTTTTAATATTTTGGCATACTCTCAAATTATTAATGCAAAAGCGAATGCAGTTTTATTATGTTTATATGATAACTATTGAGCTGAATATAATCAATCACATAGAATGGAATAAAAGTAAGAAGGGACTAATTTGGTAGGTTTTTGTATACGCGGTTTTGAAGCAATAAGCAGATACATTTAGTACCTGCTTATTGATGTTTGTTAATAGGTTATTGACTACTTACAAGTAACACTACTTTGCTCGGCAGCATTTGCTGTAATAGCCAGCTTAGCAATAGATACATGCCAATCACCTTGCGTGCTTAACTGCCAAGGGGTGAACACTTGTGCTAAATCAACACCCTGCTCTGCAAAACAACTCAAGTTGATGTTTAATGTTTGCCATTGACCTGATTGCTCAAGGTTATCAGTAATATCAAACTTACCCTGACAACTCTCACCACAACCCATAGCAATCCACAGCGGGCTTGTTGCCCCTTTATCTACTTTAATTTGCATTTGCAGTTGGCCATTGTTTTCAACGTATGAACGTAAGTCAGATGGGAATGCCGCGGCTAAATTAACCTCAGCCAACGCTTGACTATTAAAACGAATGGCGCGTGCATCTTCTTGCACTTCTTTGTCAAATGTTTGGATGCTCACAGCACCTAATGACTCGCGGCTACTTGCCACCGTTTTTTGCTGCTCGCCACTTTTTAAAACCAACGACCATGGTGCTTTTATAGCACGCTCAAACAACACTAAGTCATCCAATTGTTCAGTCTGTTGAGTTTGCTCTACCAAGTCATCTTTAAGTACGTTGCTATCACCGTAGGTTAAGCCAAAACCATAAGGGAGTAATGGGCTATAAGCTTCGTCGTTGCGGTTTTCATTGTCGATTGGGTTATTCGGCCATGAAAACGATAACTTTCCTTTAAAGTCGTGGTTAATTGAACCGTCTGCATTTTTAAACAATACATCACTAATTGCATCACCTTCACTGCCTGGAAGCCAAATAGCAACAAACGCATCACTGGCATTTAGCTCAGCATTAACCCACATTGGGCGACCGCTAATAAATAATGATACAACAGGGATCCCCGCATCTTTAAACTTTCGCAGTAACGCTAAGTCGCTTTTATTACCGCGCTGATATTCTAGGTTATCAACATCACCATTACCCTCTGCATATGGTTGCTCACCAAACACCACAATGGCTACATCTGGGCGTGCTTTGTATTCCCCTTCAACACTCAGCGCTGCACTGCCACCAGCTTGCTCTACAGTATCTTTAATACCTGCGTAAATAGAACTGCCGCCAGGGAAGTCAATGTTGGTATTGCCTGTTCCTTGCCACGTAACGCTCCAACCACCCGACTGCATGCCGATGTTATCAGCCCCTATGCCTGCGACTAATACGTTGGTCTTAGGCGATAATGGCAGTAACTGCTGCTTATTTTTAAGTAATACTAGAGATTCGCGTACAGCTTGTTTAGCCACTGCACGGTGATCGCTACTACCAATAATTTCAGTTTTTCCAGAAAGAGGACGCTTCGCGGGGCTTGGTTTATCAAATAACCCTGCACGCATTTTAACGCGTAGGATACGCGTTACCGCATCGTTAATTCTGCTTAGTGGGATTTCACCGCTATTAGTTTGGTTAACCAAGTTGCTAAATAGCGGTTTCCACTCATCAGGCGCCATGTACACGTCTAAGCCTGCATTAGCAGCTTGAGCACAGTTACTATTTGAACAGCCTTTAACTTGTCCATGGCCATTCCAATCGCCAACAACAAAGCCATCAAAACCCATTTTTTCTTTTAGTACATCGGTTAATAAGTATTTGTTCCCGTGTATTTTATTACCATGCCAGCTGTTAAACGAAGCCATAACCGTTTGCGCACCTGCACTCAAACCACCTACATAACCTTGTGCATGAAGCGCAAATAACTCTTCTTCAGAGGCGATATTATTACCTTGATCGTCGCCATTGACAGTACCACCATCACCTAAAAAGTGCTTAACGGTGCTAACTACTCGCGTGTCTGACAAAAAGTCTTCATCAACAGCGCCTTGCAACCCTTTAACGATGGAAGCGGAATACGCTTTCACTATTTCAGGGTCCTCAGAGTACCCTTCGTAAGTCCGGCCCCAACGGTCATCACGAACCACCGCAACAGTAGGTGCAAATACCCAATCTATACCGGTAACCATTACTTCTCGCGCAGTGGCAGCGGCTATTTTTTCAATAAGTGCAGGGTTGTTTGCAGCACCCAAGCCAATATTATGCGGAAATAAAGTCGCGCCAATAACATTGTTGTGTCCATGCACCGCATCAGTGCCCCACATTGTAGGAATGGTACTGCCATCTAAAGAATCATCAATAGATGCTTGGTACATTTCTTCGGCTAAATTAACCCAATCTTCAGGGGTTGCATGTTTATTATTGTTTGGAAACGAACCACCGCCATTTAAGTAAGAACCAAAACCATACTTACGCATATCTTCAACCGTGATATTACGGATTTCAGGCTGGATCATTTGCGCTATTTTTTGCTCTAGCGTCATGCTCTTTAGCATATCAGCGATTTTTTGCTCCATTTGAGCGTCGCTTTTAATACCTGTTTCTATTGTTGGCCAAATTTCTTTAGGACTTGTCGTATCACTAGCACTGTTAGAGGGTTGCGAACAACCGCTGCTGGTTATTGCTGCTAGCATCAGCGCAGTGATTGAAAAAGTGCGTTTAATAATCATAGCATTCACCTAAAACTCAAAGAGGAGTTGACGTTGTTTTTTTTTGCACCAAACAGCGCGAAATAAGTAATATATAAATAGCAACCAATGGGCAGAATAAGAGCTAATTGCACACCTATGTTATCAGCTAGCATACCTTGTAATAACGGAATAATGGCACCGCCAACAATCGCTAAACATAAAATACCCGAACCCTGCGAGGTGTATTTACCAAGCCCCTGCAGTGCTAAACTAAAAATAGTAGGAAACATAATAGAGTTACATAATCCAACTAATAAAATAGCCCACATAGCCAGTGACCCTTGACCCGTCATAGCAATTAACACAAGTAAGCCTGCTAAAATACCGTGACAAGCTAATACTTTGGCTGCGTTTAATTTTTGCATAATCGCGGCGCCAGCAAAGCGTCCTATCATTGCACCTGCAAAATAATAGCTAATGTAATGTGCTGCTTGTTGCTCTGGTAAGCCTGCAATATGATCAAGGGTTAAAAAGCCAACTAAAAAACTACCTATGGCCACTTCAGCCCCTACGTAAACAAAAATACCAATCGCGCCTAAAATAAGGTGACGATATTTCCATACACTGCCTAAATCAACAAACTCAGTGTCACCTTGGTTTTCTGCTTCACTGTCAATCGCTTTACCTAATTTAGGTAAATTTAAAAAAACAAAAATAATCGCCAATGTTAATAAACTTGCACTGAGCATTAAATAAGGAAACTTAACTTGTTCTGCTGTAGCTTGACTAATTTCTGACAAAATTAACCAACTACCAAACAATGGCGCAACAGTTGTACCTAAAGAGTTAAAAGCTTGAGTCATAGTTAAGCGCGAAGACGCTGTTTTTGCAGGCCCTAATACGCTTACATAAGGGTTGGCAGAGACTTGTAAAATAGTGATCCCTGAAGCAAGTACAAACAAAGCAAGTAAAAATAGCTCGTAAACATGTGCCTCTGCAGCGGGGTAAAATAGTGCACACCCTATCGCAGCAACAACCAAACCAACAACAATACCAAATTGGTAACCTATTTTACTGACCAGCTTCCCTGCAGGAATTGACATAACAAAGTAGGCACCAAAAAAACAAAATTGTACCAACATTGCTTGGGTGTAATTAAGGGAGAACATTCCCTTTAAATACGGAATTAAAATATCGTTTAGGCAAGTAAGAAAACCCCACATAAAAAACAAGGTCGTAAGCGATGTTAACGCAAAGGTGTGTGTAGACCCTGGTTTTTGGCTGTTTTCTGCTGCCGGTAGTGGCTGTGTGATATGTGCCATAGTATAATCTCTAATTATTTTTTAATTATCAGATTGTTACCTCTATTTTATTGCGTTTAGTAAAACTTAAAATGCAGATAATAGTTGCAACACCAAATGTAAGCGCTTACATTTATAGCATATAGAGAAAATTTATCAATTTATTTACAAAAATATTGTAAGCGCTTACATTGTTGTATTATGCAATTTATATTGCTTAGCTAACTACTGTAAAGCTCATTATTATTTGCAAGCTTAAGGACGTATCTCATTGTGTTTAAAACAATCTCCTTACCAGGCACGTCAGCCCTCTTAAAGCCGCCGTTTATTTTTGGGGTTGCTACAGCCTCTTTTCAAATAGAGGGAAGTTACGATACCCGCCTCCCCTGTATTTGGGATACTTTTTGTAACAAACCAAACACCATTGCAGATAACAGTAACGGCAACCAAGCATGTAAACACATTGAATATTGGCAACAAGATGTACAAATGATTGCTGATTTAGCTGTAGACGCTTATCGTCTTTCGATTTCTTGGCCACGCGTTTTACACCAAGATGGCAGCTTGAATATTCAAGGAATGTCGTTTTATAAATCGCTATTACAAGCTTTAAAAGCGCGCAACATTAAAACTTATGTCACTTTATATCATTGGGATTTACCACAGCATTTAGAAGACAACGGTGGTTGGCTAAATCGCGATACCGCGTATCAATTTGCTCATTACACTCATATAGTAACTCAACAACTAGAGAGCTTAGTTGACTCTTATGCGACCTTAAATGAGCCTTTTTGTAGTGCCTACCTAGGCTATGAAATAGGGGTACATGCACCAGGCATAAAAAGTCAAAAAGCAGGACGCCAAGCAGCGCACCACTTACTGCTTGCCCATGGACTCGCAATGCAAGTAATACGTAAGAATTGCCCCACGATAGAAGCCGGTATAGTACTTAACTTTAGCCCATCCTATCCGCTTACCACTGCTGATCAACGCGCTGCTAAATTAGCTGATGACTATCATAACCAATGGTATATACGGGCAGTACTAGAGGGCTGTTACCCTGAAGTGATTAATGAGCTTGCAAATGATGCAAAGCCCCATATTAGTGATGGAGATATGGCAATTATTAGCCAAAAGATCGATTTTTTAGGGGTTAATTACTATACTCGTATTCATTACAAAAATACCCCAGATCATTGGTTTAGAGAAGTTTCTTTAGAGAATGTTGCCACCACCGATATGGGCTGGGAAATATACCCGCAGGGATTATGCGAATTACTGCTTTCACTAAATGATCGTTACACTTTACCTAAGGTATATATAACAGAGAACGGTGCAGCGATGGCTGATATATTAATAAATGGTAAAGTAGATGACATACAACGTGTCAATTATTACCATACCCACCTTAATGCCGTTCATAATGCAGTTGAGCAAGGCGTTAATGTACAAGGCTACTTTGCATGGAGTTTAATGGATAATTTTGAATGGGCCTATGGTTATGAAAAACGCTTTGGGCTAGTCTATGTTGACTACCAAACTCAACAACGTACCCTAAAACAAAGCGCAATTGCGTATCGTGATTTTCTTAAACAGCGCCAAAAATAATAACGAGTGGCTTTTATGCTGAGTAAAAAAGAAAAAATAGCTTACGGCCTAGGTGACACGGCCAGTAATATTATTTTTCAAACCGTAATGCTGTTTTTAACTTTTTTCTACACTGATATTTTTGGTATTTCGCCTGCAGTTGTGGGCACCCTTTTTTTAGTAGTTAGAGTTATTGATGCAGTAACTGATCCAATAATGGGCGCACTCACTGATGCCACTCATACTAAATACGGTAGCTACCGACCCTACCTACTTTGGCTTGCCATCCCTTTTGCCGTTATAAGCGTGATTACTTTTACTACCCCTGAGATGGATGACGCCAACAAAATTATTTACGCCTTCGTTACCTACACCCTGCTAATGTTAGTTTATACCGCAATAAACATTCCTTATTCGGCACTTGGCGGCGTATTAAGTAGCAACCCTAACGAACGCGTTTCTATTCAATCATACCGGTTTGTGTTTGGCATGCTCGGAGGTTTATTGGTTACAAGCTGCACTTTGCCTTTAGTAACATGGTTTGGTAATGGTAATAACGAAATGGGCTATCAACTTACTATGCTGATTATGAGTTGCCTCGGTGTGGTGTTGTTTCTAATTTGTTTTCGTTACACCAAAGAGCGAGTGAGCAATCCACCGCATAAATTATCTTTAAAAACACAACTTCACGTTTTATGGCAAAATCAGCCGTTTAAAATCTTGTGTATGGCGACTCTGGTATTATTGACCAGTATGGTGTTGCGCACGACATTGGCTATTTACTATGCAAAATATGTTCTTGGCAAAGAAGATTTAATCACCGAATTTGTAACCTTAGGTATGATTGGTAATATTCTAGGCTGCGCCTGCGCACAACCTTTAAGTAAACGCTTTGATAAAAAAGTGGCTTATGTTTATCTACAATATATTTCCGCCATATTGAGCTGCCTTGCTTTTTTTATCCCTAATGAACACGTTTTACTAGCGTTTTTGGTGTATTTTTTATGGTGTTTTTTCACTCAAATGGCAACGCCTTTATTATGGGCAAAAATGGCTGATACTATTGATTACGGAGTCCGGCAAAATGGCCGTCGACTCACGGGTTTAGTTTACGCAAGCATCGTATTTTTTATCAAATTGGGGCTTGCATTAGGCGGAGCGATTGCCGGTTGGTTACTTGCTTATTATCAATATCAAGCCAATGTGGAATTAAGCGAGGCAACTAAAAATGGTATTTTAACCTCATTCACACTTTACCCTGCGATTGGTAGTGTACTTGTGGCATTAATAATGAGTAAATACAGCCTAGACAATAAAACCATTAAAAAAATCACTGCCGATTTAACACAGAAAAGCAATTTGTAGCAAGGAATAGTATGGCCACCATTTATGAAGTGTCAAAGCTTGCAGGGGTGTCACTTGCCACTGTTTCAAGAGTAATGAACAACAATGCAAACGTAAGTGATGCAACCAGAAAAAAAGTCACCTTAGCCATGGAAGAGTTAGGCTACCGCCCTAACTCTATTGCGCAATCACTGGCTTCTAATTGCTCTAATAGTGCGGGCTTGTTAGTTTCAGAGCTTAAGGGGCCATTTTATGGACCGATGATGAGCGGTATAGAGAACACGCTAAGAAACCAAGGTAAACACGTTATTATTACCGCAGGCCACAGTGACGCAGAGCGAGAGCAACAAGGCATCGAATTTTTAATTAGCCGTAACTGCGACGCACTTATTTTGCATGTTGAAGCTATTAGTGATGAATACTTAATAAAACTGAGTAAAGGCAAAACCCCGTTTGTTTTGCTAAACCGCTATATTGAAGAGCTCGCCGACCGCTGTATTATTCTTGATAATAATAAAGGTGGCTATTTAGCCACTAAATACATTATTGAATCGGGCCATAAAGACATTGCCTATATTAGCGGTCCACTATGGAAAAAAGATGCTCAGGAACGCTTAAATGGGCATAAACAAGCGCTTGCTGAATTCGCCATTAAATTTGATGAAAACAATTTATTCGAAGGTGACTTTGTAGAAGAAAGTGGCTACGAAGGCTTCACTACACTGTATAAAAACAACCCCGCCTTTACCGCCTTGGTGTGTGCCAATGACGAAATGGCCACTGGTGCCATGGTGAGTGCCAGAGAGCATGCTATACAACTACCTTCGCAGCTTTCAATTATTGGCTACGATAACGTGTTTTTTACCCGTCACGTTTACCCTCCGTTGAGCACTATAAACTATCCTATCGATGAGATGGGTAAAGTGGCAGCGCAGTGGGTACTTAGTCATGTTTATCAAAAAAGCGTACACCCTATTCAAACGTTATTTGAGCCCGAGTTAGTTATACGCCAATCTGTGGTTAAACCTTTAACATTTAGGTAAGCTAATAGGCTGTTAAACAAGCTGATTGAGTAATGATAAATTTATTGGTTTTAACAATACCTGCTCTATTTCTAGTTGCCTGATATGCACAGCATCGGGCTCCATACCACTAATAATAACGCGCTTAATATTAGGGTAATGCTGTTTAATAAACCCAGCCAGCTCTAAACCGGTACCATCTGGCAAATGCATATCAAGTAATACTTTATCGTAATTACTATTATGCTCTAGTACTGCCTTACAGTCTTTAACACTTGCTGCTATATCGGTATCCACATCCAAGCTTTCTAGTAATAGCTGGGTAATTTGTGCGGCATCAGCATCATCTTCTACTAATAAAAAGCACTTTTTATCGTTACTCGGTTTAGGTGCTGGCTGAATCTGCGTAGCTGATTGTTCTTTTTGTCCAAGCCTTAACTCTAAGCATTGATAAAGCAAGTTGGAATCGACAGGTTTAGCAATCATATCGTCAAAACCTAACGCTTTGAGTTCGCTATGAATGCCTTTCATAGTTGCTGCAGTTAAGGCTATGATTGCGCCTTTAAATCCTAGCTTTCTAAGCTCAATAGCAGCTTCTTTTCCGCCCATTACCGGCATGTGGATATCTAAAAATATAATATCGTAGGTAGAGTGCCCGTCTGCTAGACATTTTTTTACTTTATCGAGTGCTTGCTTACCATTATCAGCATAATCTACTTCAGCGCCTGCTGAACCAATTAAGTGACCAACTAGCACGCGTAAATCGCGTAAATCATCAACCACCAACACTTTGCCGTTCACTTGGCAGGGGGCTACTTTTTGCTGCATATTGGGGGTTAAATCAAGTTTTAATAAATTGCGCTCTACCTGTCTGATATCACCAGGGTATAAGGAGATGGTAAACGTTGAGCCTTCACCGACATGAGAGTCTAATGAAATATCCCCCTGCATACGACTAAGTAGTTCAGAACAAATAGCTAAACCTAAGCCTGCACCACCTACTGAACGCGACTCTACATCAGCTATTTGCTCAAAAGGCTTAAAGATGAGACCTTGTTTTTCTGGAGCAATGCCTAAGCCTGAGTCTTTAATACTAAAAAATAGCATTTCACGCTCATTGACTACTTCAGTCCACGCGTTAGCCACAATCTCGCCTTGCTCAGTAAATTTAATCGCGTTATTGATCAGGTTAATGAGAATTTGTCGAACTCGAGTGGCATCTACACGAATAACTAATGGTAAAGGCTCCAGTGATTCAAACTTTAGTGATAAGCCCTTATCGAGTGCTGATACGCGCATTAAGGTAAATACATCGGCCATTAAGCTATCAAGGTTAACCTCCCCTAAACTCAGTTCGAGTTTATCGACAGCAATTTTAGATAAATCTAAAACGTCATTCAGTAAGCTTAATAAATGCTTACCATTACGATAAATCACACCGAGCTCGTTTTCAGCCTGCTTGTTAAAGTCACTGAGCATCAACAACTCTGTATAACCTAAAATAGAAGATAGCGGTGTTCGTAATTCGTGGCTTAAATGTGCTAAAAAGCGATCTTTTGAACGGTTTTCAGCCTCGGCTTTTAAGCGTTCCACTCGCTCATCTTCTACATCACGGCGCGCTAATGCGTAGCGAATAGAGCGAGCAAACCGGCTACCACTCATTTCGTTTTTAACTAAGTAATCAACCGCTCCGGCATCAAGCGCAGCTGAATCGAGGGCATCGTTTGATTGCCCTGTAAGCATAATAATAGGCCCACAAAAACCATTTTTAAGCGCTTGTTTTAAAACACTCAAGCCATCAGATGCCCCTAAGCGATAATCAAGCAAGCAAATATCATGTTGATTTTTACTCAACACTTCCACCGCCTGCTCAGGAGAGCTTATCCAGTCTATGTCAAACACATGGGAACTGAGCTGCTCTAAATAGTCACGAGTTAAAATATAATCATCTTCATCGTCTTCAACCAATAGCAGTTTCGTTGCCTTTGCTAACATAGCGTCTCCTGTTTTAATAATATGCTTAATCGTTAAACGTGCTTGGTAGCTCTACAAACTCAACCCAGTATTTACCCAGCGTTTTCATCAACTCAACTAACCCGTCAAACGTAACCGGCTTAGTTATGTAAGACGCAGCGCCTAGGTTATAACCCTTAACCATGTCTTCTTCTTGCTTAGAGGTAGTTAAAATTACCACAGGGATGCCTTTTAGGTTTGGATTTGCCTTAATAGCTTCAAGCGCTTCACGACCATCCATTCTCGGCATGTTTAAATCAAGTAAAATTAAGCCTGGTCTTGGCGAGATGCTTTTATCTACAAACTTGCCTTTGCGCTCTAAATACTCCAAGAGTTCAACACCGTCTTCAACAAAATGTAATTCATTTAAAACGCGGCTTTCAGCAAGCGCATCTTGGGTTAATAAACGATCATCTTCATCATCGTCTGCCATCAAAATGGTAATCGGTTTTACGTTTGTTAATGGCATATTATGCCTCTCCTTGTAGTGTGAATAACTCTGCATTCACAGGTAATTTAATGATGAAAGTTGCCCCTTCACCTAGGGAGCTTATCGCAGCAATAGAGCCGCCATGTCGCTCTACGATTCGACGACATACAGATAAACCAATACCCGTTCCTTTATATTCTGAACGGCCATGCAAACGTTGAAATGGTACAAATATTTTATCCGCGTACTCATCAGAGAAGCCGATCCCATTATCTTTTACGGTAATAACATGCCAACATATTTCACTGTTATGATCTTCACTAAACTCACATACCCGTTCAAAGTCAACATTAACAACCGGGTCAACGTTAGGCGCTCTGAACTTCACTGCATTTGAAATTAAGTTTAAAAACAGCTGATGCATTTGACTTGGATCAGCCTGAATAATGGGCATCTCAACCGTAACAACCTGTGCATTACACTCATTAATCGCTATTTCTAAATCACCTTTTATATCATTCAGAATGCTGTTTAAATCGGTATCGGTAAAATCTTTACCTCGGGTCGTTACTCGAGAGAACTCTAATAAATCATTAATTAAGTTAGACATTCTTTGCGCTGCATTTTTCATGCGGGCAATGTAATCTGCGCCTTTTTCGCCTAATTCGTCTTTAAACATGCTTTCAAGCCGGTCACTAAATGCTTGAATTTTCCTTAGCGGCTCTTGCAAGTCATGGCTGGCAACAAAAGCAAACTCCTCTAACTCTCGGTTACTACGACTCAATTCATCAGAATACAAGGTAAGCTCTTGAGTACGTTCAGTAACTTTACTGGCTAAAGTTTCATTTTGCATTTCCAGCTCGGCACGATACTCGGCTGCATTTTTTAAATTAAGCCTAGCTAATAAAAACATACCCAAAATCAACAATGCACTTGTAACTGCAGTAATACCAAAAGTGATTTTAGCTTCTTTCTTAATTTGTGCTAATTTCGAAAAGTGACTGACTTTAAACAGCAATTCACGTTCTTGTATATCATTAACTCGCTCACGGATCTCTCTATATAGGTCTCGCCCTTCATGTGAGTTCAGTATTACTAAAGCGCGTTTTTCTTTATCATTTAATGCTAATTTAACCGTTTTTTTCAGCTCAGCTATTTTAGCTTCAACCAATAGTAACAGCTGTGCAATACGCTCAGCCTGCCCGTCAATTTCAGAATGTAAGGCGCTCACATGGTTCGTTTGAGACTTTATTTGTGCGATAGCATCGTAGTAAGGCACTAAATAATCATCCGTTTGAGTTAATAAATACCCACGCTGCCCCGACTCAGCTTGCACCACCGAAAGGTGCAATTGCTCTATCGCCGTGCTTAGCATATTAGTGTTATCTAAACTTTGCTGAGTACGCGTTAGGCCTTGTATGGTATTAATGGCTAAAAAAGCATTACCCACAATAATACACAGCACTATGGAAATAAATAATGCCCATACTACATTTGCTTTGCCTTGCTGTTTGCGTTTAATCATTTATCGTCCTGAATTAATTTGGGTTACTTCGATTCTGAAATAAGCTGCAAACTGTCACTGCACGCTTGGCAATTAGCAATTATTTTATCTAATGCGGCGAGTGCTTTATCTTTTGGCATATCGTTTTCAAGTACTAGCTTAATTAGCTCAGCATTCATCGAAATACGATTAAGCGGCGCACGCGCGTCGTGTACCAGCTCATTCAAAGGTTTTGTTTTTTCTGACGATGCCATCAAAATCCTCGTTTTGTTGTTATTAAATTTGCATGCTGGTTATTTATACTCGCCAATACCACCATAAGCATTTAAACGGTTGTATAAGGTTTTAGTACTAATACCCAGCATTTGTGCTGCTAATGTTTTATTACCTTGTACTTTATCGAGCGTGGCATGAATAAGTTCTTTTTCAACTTCTTCAATTGTTTGCCCTGCTGATACCTGTTTGTCTTCAGATTGAGTATTAACCCTTGAAAAAGGTGACTCTAAGTTGTCAGGTAATGTAATTGTGCTAGTTTGCGGGTCGCTCATAATAAAAGCGCGATGAATAGCATGGCGAAGTTCACGTACGTTACCTGGCCAGTCGTATGTTTGTAGCTCTTTAAGCTGTTCGTTAGCCCAGGCAAACGCTGTACCATTTTCATCGTTCAACTGCTCTAAAAATACTTTTGAGAGTAATGGAATATCTTCTTTTCGCTCTCGTAGTGGCGGTATATCAATTGGAAAAACAGCGAGTCTAAAGTAAATATCTTCACGTAAAATATTATTCTGCGCTAAATCGGTAAGGGAGCGGTTAGTCGCTGAAATAACACGGCAATTTACTGGTAACTCACGATTACCACCAACCCGTGTTACTTTTTTAGTTTCAAGTACACGCAATAAATTAGGCTGCATATCAATCGGCATTTCAGTGACTTCATCAAGAAATAACGTTCCGCCATCGGCTTGTTCAAACACGCCTTCTTTACGGGCAATAGCACCGGTAAATGCACCTTTTTCGTGACCAAATAATTCACTACCAATAAGTTCTTTTGAAAGCGCACCACAGTTACTCGCCACCAGTGGACCTTCGCATTTACTGGCATTATGAATAGCTTGCGCTACCACCTCTTTACCTGCTCCGCTTTCACCCATAAGCATAACGTTAGCATTAGTTTTAGCTACGCGCTCTATCATGGTATAAAGCTGTTGCATGGGCGCAGACTCGCCAATAAGCGTGTCAAAATGATGTGTAATGGCGGCACTTTTCGCTTTTTTAACCGTTTTTTTCGGGCCGTTTAATACTAATTCTAAATCTTCACGTTGCAGCGGCTTTAATAGATGCGACACATTAGGCTCACACATCTCAGCTAAAATACCTTTAACCGAAGGGTGACCAGAAATAAGGGTGACTTTAGGCGATTGACCAATCATTTTTAAATGATCTAATAAATGCAAGCCACTGCCATCAGGTAACATAAAATCGAGCAGCACGTGATCGAAAGTATTATTTTCAAACCACTGATGTGCTTCTTTTAAACTGGTTGCTGTATTAATGTTGTGGCCAAGAAACTCAACAATATGGCAAATAACATCGCTGAATTCGATGTCGTCATCGACTAAAAGTATATTTAACATGAATAATCCCTGTGCTTTTTCACTATTCTACTTGCCCTTTAAAGTAAATGAAAGATATACATAATTAAGGTACAAAGTGCGGCTGTTTTATTTTTAATTCACTAGTTTAATCATAAGTAGCTGTATAGGCGCTGAAATAGCGCTATTTTATGCGGCTTATTAAATCTCTATTAAAGCAATTAATATAACTAACTGATATAATTTATTTTTATTACAGGAGTTGTTATGCGCTTATTAAAAACCTACATTCATCCCTCAATCAATATTGAGCAAGGTCGTCAATTTTCTCGCCCAACCGCTCGCGCTATTGCATTTAAGCAACAACACATTTTACTTATGTATACTCAGCGCTATGACGACTTTAGCTTACCTGGCGGTGGAATTGACCTGCATGAAAGCATTGAACAAGGGTTGATCAGAGAACTAAGTGAAGAAACTGGCGCACAAAATATAAAAATATGTAGCGAGTTTGGGCTTTACGAAGAGTACCGCCCTTGGCACAAAGATGACTTTGATATTATTCATATACAATCATACTGCTACCTCTGCCAAATTGATGAGCAACTAGGCCAAGCACAGCTTGAACACTACGAAAAACAAAATGGCATGCAGGCTAAATGGGTTGATATTTTCCAGGCGATAGCTCATAACGAACGCACACTTGCAAACAGTGACAAGCAAGGGCTATCGATTATTCGCGAAACTTACCTGCTAAAAGCTATTGCTGCACAGTTTTTTACCTAGGTGTTTAGGGCTGAATTTGCGGTTCGCTCAGCGATTTTTTACCCACATAAAAGCGGTATAGTCCCAGTAAGTTACTACTTAAAAATAGGCTTTCCATGATTATTGCCACTGGCGAGCCGGCGAAAATATTATGTGTTATCCAAAAAGAGGTTCCCACCACCATACATAACCTTAAGTGCAAATCTCGATTTTGAAATGAAGCAATGGTTTGTATTAATGTCGCCACCAATGCAAAGGCGCTAAACCAATCTTGCCAAGTAAAATAAACGGCTAAGCAGCTGACAGCCATAAACCCACACATAGCCCAAGTATGCTTAAAGTAAATACAATAAAAATAACGCACCGCGGCAATAAACATTAAGCAGCCAGCACTGTGATAGCCCAATATAAAAAAGTGAGCAGAGGTTAATAATACTGAGGTAAATAAACAGCTTAAAATAATTCGTCGGGACTTAAACTGAAATGAAGCTAAGTCGAGTAAAGTAGCGGCTGCGACTAACGATTGAGCAATTAAAAACATAACACTCCAAAGTATTAAGGCTTAAAAATGGGGAGTGTATAGTGCTTTATGAAAACAGCACTTAACTTAAGTTAAGTCGCTTACGAATTCGTGACAACGAAATAGCCGAAATGCCTATATACATTGCCACTTGGCTTAAGCTTAGCTGCGCCAACCAATGAGGTTTATGTTTGAGTAAATAGCAGTAACGCTGCTCGGGGCTATTAAGTAATAAAAATGCCTCTTTGGCTTCTTTAAAAATAAGTTGCTGTGCAATAAGCTGCTGCTTAATCAGTTGATACTGTGCTTGCTCAAATAGTGTTAGTGGTACTTTAATTACATTGGCTTCGTTAATCACTTTTAATTGATAAAACGCAGGTGTTGAGGTCATCCAATTGGCAAACAACAACGCAAATTCATCTTTAAAATAAAACTCTTTACACTTTTGCACGCCGTCAATGTCGTCATGAATAGCGCCTAAAACCCCCTGAACAATTAAATACCCATAACCTTGTACATCGCCTTGTTGCACTAATACGGTATTGGGCGCTATTAGTTGCTGAGGATACTTACCAGCCAATTGCACTTTAAACTTGTTTACTAGTGCTTCATAGCTGTCGCCAAGCGATAAAAGTGGATTATCAGACATTAAAAATTACCATTTTTTCATTAAAGCATGTGTAATGTCAGCCGCTGATACACCCACCCTAGGAATATATTTTTGACCACACCATAAAGGTGAAAAATCACTTTTAGCACTTTTTTCAGCTCGACTTCTTAAGGCTGTTATTGCACTGCTGGCATGTGGAAACGCAGGAACCCCATTTGGCATAGCACCTAGCTCTTGGATTACTCGATTTTGAATACCCCGAGCGGCTCTACCAGAGAACAATGTGGTCAGTGTGGTCTCATCTTGTTGCTGATCTAAAATAGCCTGTTGATGCAAAGCTGATGTTGTTGCCTCCTTGCACAGTAAATAAGCACTCCCTACTTGGACTGCACTCGCTCCTAACGCTTTAAACCGCTGAACATCATCGGCTGAAGCAATGCCACCAGCAGCAATAATAGGTAGTGATATATGCTTAACACAACGCTTAACTAACTGCTCAGTAGTTTGTTGTAAGCTTAAATCCATAGATAAAAAATGCCCTCGATGGCCACCAGCTTCTATACCCTGAGCAATAATCCCATCAGCGCCATTTTCACTAAGCCAAATAGCTTCATCTAAAGTGGTAGCCGTTGAAATTACTTTAGTGCCCCAGCTTTTTATTTGCGCCACAATAGTTTGCCCAGGTAAACCAAAATGAAAACTCACAACTGCTGGCTTATAAGGTGCAATTATATCAACAATCGATTGATTTATAGGTTGACGAGAAGCCCCTGCAGTTAAGCTTTGCGGGTCAATTTTATACTCTGTAAAGTAAGCGGCAAGTAATGCATGCCAGCACTGTTGTTGCGCGGATGTGTAGTCAGCAACTGCATGACAAAAAAAGTTAAGATTAAACGGCTTTGTTGTTTTGTGGCTAAGTATTTCTAGCTGCTCAACTAATTGTGCTGGGGATAACATAGCGCAAGGCAAAGAGCCTAACCCTCCAGCCTCACTTACAGCAAGAGCAAGCTGCTCGTTTTGAACACCCGCCATAGGTGCCTGAATTATCGGTAAAGCGGTATTAAACAATGATGGCTTCATTTGAACTCTCCCTGTAACTTTTTCAACAACTTGCAGTATTTACAGAACCATAGCAAAAACAGCAAGCAAACAACATCTAGATTTTAGTCATAAGTAATGTAAAAACTATTACTAACAGATAGTTATGATTTTTTTAATATCGAGAAACTAACTGGCTTTGGTTTTGCACCTACCCTATTACATAATTTGTTAGGAGGTAAAATGAGTAACACAGTTGATACGATCAATCCCGCAACAGAGCAAGTCATTAATAGCTATACACTGCTTTCTCAAGCTCAAGCAGAGCAAGTGATCGAAAAATCTCATGAAACATACTTAACATGGCGATTAACCTCGTTTACCGAGCGCGCACAACATCTAAATAAATTAGCCTCTTTATTTGAAAGTCAAAAAGAAGCCTTAGCAAAACTAATGACCGAAGAAATGGGTAAAGTCTATGAGCAAGGCTTCCAAGAAGTTCAGCTTTGTGCTGACATTTGTCGTTATACCGCTGAACATGGCGCCGATATGCTTAGCGACGAGGAGCGCGACATGCAAGGCGGTCGTGCAATAATAAGCTATCGCCCTACCGGCGTACTGCTGGGTATTCAGCCGTGGAACTTCCCACTTTATCAGGTTATTAGATACAGTGCCGCAAACATTATGGCGGGTAATACCACGGTATTAAAACACGCCGGTAATGTATTTGGTATGGCTGAGAAAATTGAAACGCTATTTTTACAAGCAGGCTTTCCTGAACACTGCTTTAGCAACTTACTGGTTGATGGTAAAACTGCCAGCGCCCTTATTTCACACTCAGCGATTAGTGGCGTAACCTTTACTGGAAGTGATGGCACAGGTAAAAAAGTGGCAGAGCAAGCTGCCAAGCATGTTAAAAAAACCGTGCTAGAACTGGGTAGTAACGATGCTTTTGTGGTACTTGACGACGCTGATTTAGCCCTTGCAGTTAAAGCATGTTTACAAGGACGTATTATTAATAACGGCCAAACCTGTGTTGCCGCGAAGCGCTTTGTGGTGGTTGATTCACTCTACAATGACTTCAAAGAAGCACTAAGCCAGCAGTTTAAGGCGATAAAAATGGGCGACCCAATGGATGAAGATACTGAACTAGGTCCTATGGCACGCGAAGATTTACGCGACAAAATTCATCAGCAAGTACAAGACTCTGTCAATGCAGGTGCAAAAGTACTTGTAGGCGGCGAAATACCGCAAAAAACAGGTTATTACTACCCCCCAACCGTGCTGGAAAACCTTAAACCGGGTATGCCTGCGTATGACGATGAGCTATTTGGTCCTGTCGCATCTTTAATTAAAGCCAAAGATAACGACGACGCTATGCG
Source organism: Pseudoalteromonas sp. S1609 (assembly GCF_005887255.1). GTDB lineage: Bacteria > Pseudomonadota > Gammaproteobacteria > Enterobacterales > Alteromonadaceae > Pseudoalteromonas. The sequence goes on from NZ_PNDJ01000006.1 coordinate 93,716, forward strand.
TATCGCTAATGATTCGCGCTATGGACTAGGCGGCGGTATATTTTCAAAAGATGAGAAGAAAGCCATTGAACTGGCCAAAAAGTATTTTGACACCGGCATGATCAATATTAATGGCTATGGTTTGGCACAACCAAACCTACCATTTGGTGGTGTTAAAGACAGCGGTTATGGCCGAGAGCATGGTGGCTTTGGGATTCGCGAATTTGTGAATGTTAAAAGCATCATGATTCACAGCTAATATCAGGTATCAGGTTAGTAAAATTAAGCACCGCGCTTGTCGCAAGCGTGGTGTTTTTTTGTCTAATAAATTTAAAAACCTGAGTTAGGCTGCTTTAAAAATTCAAGCTCTTCTTTGGTAGAATCCCGCCCCAGTATCTTATTACGATGCGGATAACGATTAAATCTATCGATAATCGCCTTATGCTGATACTCAAAATCTAAGTTATTTTGAATACCTAACGCTTTATATAACTTCACTGCTTCCTTATGAATTAGCTTTGATTCGCTGTGCATAAAAGGCATATACAAAAATACGCGTTGCTCATCCGTCAATTCCTTATCAAACCCTTTCGCAATAGCGGTTTGCGCTAACGCTAGAGCTAATGCATCACAGGCAAATGCTGCGGGCTTTTCACGGTAAATATTACGTGAGAACTGATCAAGCACAATAATTTCCGCAAGACTACCTATCGCGCTTTCACGCCAATCAAATAACTCATTTACACTTGCTTGATGATGCAATTTACCAAAACGAGTTTTAATTTGTGCATCAAGCCCATCGTCTTTTTGCCACCACTGTTTAGGCTCAAGCTCGGTAAACCAAAAGTCGATAATTTTATTAAACATAATGAATCTCTTTGTTAATTAACGCTAAACCAAATAGTTTGCTACAAAAAACTTCGTCTAAAACCTTTAACCTAATATCTGTACTATACCTAGCCCTTTTCAAACATAGGTACTTTGCGTTTATCTGCTTTGCTCATTGCCAGCTCTTGTATATCTTGCTGCTTTTGCTCGCTTGGTTTTGTTTCTAGGGATTGCTGATTAGCATCTTCAAATACCAATTCGGTTAATAAGGCAAAATGATCGGAGCCATATTTAGCAAGGCGCTTTATTCGTTTTACACTAAAGCCTTTTGAGTGAAATAAATGATCAAGCGGCCAACGCATAAAAAAGTAATTAGCATGAAAAGTATTAAAAAAACCACGGCCTTTACGGGGGTCTAAAAATCCACTAATTTGCATAAATAAACGAGTACTGCGTGACCAAGCAACATCATTTAAATCGCCAGCGACTATCGTAGGGCGAGTTGAACCTTTAAGGGCTTTAGCCACCATTATTAATTCGCTATCGCGTGGACGTGATGAATCTTCTTCGGTTGGGCTTGGTGGCGCGGGATGAATAAAATGCCCCTGCATTTTTAACCCTTGGTGGTTTTCAAATAAAATATGAATAGAAGGAATGTCATCTTCTATAAGTGCACAAATTTGTGCATCGAGTATGTTAAATTTACTAAATACATGCATGCCGTAGCGGTTATCTTTTGGGCACTGTACTTGATAAGGGTAGTTTTTTTTAAGCACGGACAATTTATCTTGCCACCAACTATCGCTTTCTAAAGTGATGAGTAAATCGGGCTGATATTTATCGACTAAGTTAATTAACTGCTCACTATGTCGATTCGACATCAGTACATTAGCGGATAAAATTCTGATGCTATGATCACTACTTTTTGGCGCTGTTAATACTTCTTTTTTAGCAAACCAAGTGTAGGGATAAATCCACTTAGCTTGAAGCGCACAGATAATTAAAGCAACAGCCGCTATTAATGAGTATGTAATAAAGTCGCTTTGCCACATACCTATTAGTGCCACGATAATTACAGCGCTTGCTAGGTAGCACACCTGCAAGCGCACAAAGTCGCAACTACGTATCAAGTAATGCTGACTGTATGACAGGGGTAATAACGTTATTAACAACAACAAGCCAGTAACTATGACCAATACGGTGAGCATTTATAAATCCTAATAGCGCTGTAAAATAGAGAGTATTTCACGAGTGTCGTGCACTAAGTGAATAATAGTGCGATCAACTTCAACTCGTATAGTGTCTCTTTCTCGGTCTATTACTCTAGCACGCTTATAAATGTCATGCCCAAGGATATCACCTTGATGATAAGATCTGTGCCACCCTGGTGGAGTCCACCCTTGACGAATTAACTGCTTGGCTTGTTTCTTAGAAAGCCATTTTTTATTATGGTATTGGTTATATTTTTGCTTTTTCCAGTGATGCTTGTTTGCGTGTTTATTCGCATGCTTGCCTGCATGTTTGTCTTTGTGTGGTACAGCAAATGCGTTTGTTGCCGTTAGCGCAAAAACCATTACTAAAATACTGATTAGTGATTTCATGGCGATTCTCCAGTGTGATCATTACTGAAGAGTATTAACGGCTAAGCCTGAACATTACATGAAATGAGAAAAATTAACGTTGCTTGTACTGTGTTTTACAATGACTGCGCATAATCGCGGGGTCGCGTAACTTTAGGTGTTTAGTTTTACGCCCACCATGGCGCTTACGCCATACTTTAAATGAGCCGCTAGAGATATGCTCCCGCATAAAATTAACTAATTGAGAGTAATTTAGCCCATACAGATTTTCAATAGCTTCAAATGGCGTTCTGTCTTCCCATGCCATTTCTATAATGCGTGATTGCTGTTCTTGGTTAAACATATTAATTCCAAATTTGGTTAATACGCAAAAGTTAAATTTAGCGATCATCACTTGCTTGTGATGTTAAAAATATAACCTCTTTTCATTTATTAACTTTAATTAAGTGTATGATTAATCTACACACTGAAACCGGAGCTAAAAGGATGTTTACAAAACTACCTAAGTGGGTCGAATATGGTGCGTTTACCCTCGCTTTTATTGCCGGTATGGTAAACGCAGTAGGTTTATTAGGGTTTGAACAGCAAGCAATTTCTCACGTTTCAGGGTCGGTGACTTCATTAGCTATTGAACTTACTACCAACATCAAGGCGGCGTTATTTTTAATTGCGATTGTACTGAGTTTTATATTTGGCTCGGCATTAACAGGCTTAATGCTTTCAGGCGGTTCACTTAAGCTAGGCCGCCATTACGATACGCTCTTATTTATTGAGGGTATTTTACTGCTGTTAAGCGCACAGCTACTTCAATATTCTTACCCTTACGCACTTACACTTGCTTCTACGGCCTGCGGCTTACAAAATGCTTTAGCCACTAACTACAGCGGCGCAGTTGTGCGAACTACTCACTTAACCGGTATTTTTACCGATCTGGGTTTGATGTTTGGTAAAGCCCTAAAAGGAGAAGCTTTTGACAGTAGAAAATGCTTGGTCTTTGTATTAATTATTGCCGGGTTTTTAGCCGGCGGAGTGGTAGGTGTATTACTATTTAAACATTACTCAGTGCTCACTTTAGTTTTTCCCGGCATTTTTTGTATTGTTTTATCGATTACTTATCGGGTTTATAGGTTGAGTGTGCTTTAACCAATTCACAAAATCCCCTACCCTAAACTTATCAAATTGCCGATGTGCTGGAATTTATGAAATATTACTATTTACCCCCGTTATTGTTATGCAGTCAGTTAGGTTTAATTAATAGTGCGTGTGCTGAAGATACCGCGCAATCAATTGAACGAATCACCACCACAGCATCGCGTAGTGAAGCGCTTTCCACGCCATTACCACTGGTGATCAGTGTATTAAGTGAATCACAGCTTGAGCTTATAGCTCCTACCCATGTAGAGGAAGCGCTACAACGCGTTGCAGGTGCCAATGTCCAACGTGGGAATGGCCAAGAGTATTTACCGGCTCTGCGCTCGCAAGTACTTTCTGGAACGGGCGCTTGTGGTGGTGTTTTAACCGCAGAAGATGGCATAGTTCTTCGTGCAGCTGGTTTTTGTAATATCAATGAACTATTCGAAGCACATAGCGAAATGGCAGAGCGTATTGAAGTATTAAAAGGCCCAGGTTCTGCACTTTATGGTTCTAATGCAGTGCATGGTGTAATTAACGTTATTACCCCTGATACTACGCAAGGTGCTGGTTTACTAGGCTTTGATTATGGCTCTTATGGTTATGCTCGCTATAAATTACGTGCAGGCCATGCCATGGATAATTCAGGCCTAGGTATTAATGTTAGTTTTACTGATGATAGCGGTTATCGAGATGACGAAAGCGTAAAGCAACAAAAAATAAATGTGCGCCATCGCTATAATAATAACAACCTAAGCTTAGTTTCTGGGCTTACGTATACTAATTTAGATCAACAAACTGCTGGTTATATTAGCGGTTTTCAAAGCTATAAAGATGAAGATATAGCACAGCAAAACTTTGATCCCGACGCCTTTAGAAAAGCTCGCTCGCTTAGGGCTTGGAGTAAAGCAAGCTGGCAATTAGGAGAGAACACTCTAGTTGTTACTCCTTATATTCGTGACCAAAGTATGGACTTTTTTAAACACTTTCTACCCGGCACACCACTTGAAAAAAATAACCAAACTGGGTTTGGTCTACAATCGCTTTATCAGCATTATGTGAACGACAATACCAACCTAAAGCTTGGTTTTGATGGTGAGTTTACCCAAGCCGATTTTTTACAAACCCAAGATAAACCGACTCAAGGTTCTGCGTTTTTAGTGGCCACAGTGCCGCAAGGTAAACATTACGATTACCAAGTCGATGCCACCTTATATGCCCCATTTGCCGCTATTGATTGGCAGCTAAATAATTGGCTTATAACTGCAGGTCTACGTTATGAGCATATGCAATATGACTATCAAAACAATATGCTTACAGGGCGTACAAAAGAAAATGGCAGTGAATGTGGTTTTGGTGGCTGTCGTTATAGTCGCCCAGAGAGCACTAAAAACAGCTTTAGTAATCTTTCGCCAAAACTCGGTGTGAGCTATCAGCTTAATATTAATAATACATTATACGCTAACTTTTCAAGAGGCTATAGAGCCCCACAAGCAGCTGAGCTTTATCAATTACAACGCGAGCAAAGTACTGCCGACTTAGACGCAGAAATAGCAAATAATGCTGAGTTAGGTATTAAAGGGGTGTACAACAATACTCGCTACGGTTTGTCGGCTTATGCGATGAGCAAGCACAATACCATCTACCGTGACAGTGACTTTTTTACTGTTAATGACGGCCAAACTCGACATCGCGGCATTGAGCTTGAGTTAGCGCATAGCTTTAATCAGCACTTATCGGTTAACTTCGCAGGCACTTATGCCAAGCATACGTACTCGAATGAGCAAATCATCGGCAGTATTAATATTAAAGGTAACGATATTGATACCGCACCTCGAAAGGTCGCTAATATCGATTTTAACTGGCAAGCCAACGAGCGTGTTAACCTTGCTCTGCAATGGCACTATGTGAGTCGCTATTTTACCGACCCTGAAAACTTACATGAATATCAAGGTCACGATATTTTAAGCTTACGCGGCCAATGGCAAATAAGCCCACAGCTATTACTGAGTGCGCGAATAATAAATCTAACCAACACGGCTTACGCACAGCGCGCCGATTACACTGGTTTTACTGGCGATCGTTACTTCCCAGGAAAACCGCGTAATGCCATGTTGTCTGTAAGTTACCAGTGGTAAAACAAAAAATGCGCTATATAAACTATATAGCGCATTCTTTTTATTCATTTATTTGTTTATCTAACGGCCAGTACAATTAAACCTGGCACCACAAAGAACGACCCTAACACATAGCCTAATGCAGCCGATTTATTATTTGTACCAATTTCGGCTAACTTTTCAGCCAACTTAATCGGTATTTCACGTAGTACAGGAATTCCGTAAATTAGTGCAACCGCAAATACATTAAACATAACGTGTACTAACGCAATCGTTAGCGCCACTTCAGCCATAGGCCCTGTAATTGATGTGGCAGCTAATAAAGCGGTAATGGTTGTACCAATATTAGCGCCTAGCGTAAATGGATAGATTTGACGTGTAGTAAACACACCACTTCCCGCAAGTGGGATCATTAAACTCGTTGTAGTAGATGACGACTGAACCATAACAGTTACCGCCGCACCTGATGTGATACCTGCGATAGGCCCACGCCCAATTGCACCATGCAGTATATCTTTTGCAGTGCCAACTAACGCTTTTTTAAGTAGTTTACCTAGTGTAGTTACGGCAAATAAAATCAAACAAATACCTGCTATAACCATCGCTGCACCTAGCATTTTTGTGTCTAGGAAGCTAAATGCGTCTTTTATTACACCCACAGCAGGTTTAACAAGTGGTTTAATAAAGTTGTAGCTCTTTAATGATAAGTCAGCATCACCAATAAATAGGTGCGACAGCGCAGCAGACATTTTTTGCAGTAAACCAAACATTATCTCAAGTGGTAAAAATATAATAACGGCAAATAAATTAAAGAAATCATGAACCGTTGATGCTGCAAACGCACGTTGAAACTCTTCTTTAGAGCGAATATGACCAATAGACACTAAGGTGTTAGTAATAGTCGTACCAATATTTGCACCCATCACCATTGGAATAGCAATACTTAACGGTAAACCGCCAGCAACAAGGCCCACTATTACTGAGGTAACCGTTGATGACGATTGCACTAAAGCCGTTGCCAAAGCACCTAATAATAATGCAATAAACGGGTTAGTTGCGAATGCAAAAATTTCTTTTGCTCCCTCAGTACCGCCCGACGCTAATTTAAAACCACCACTGACAGTGCCAACGGCTACTAGGACTAAATAAACTAAAAAGGCGATAGCAGCCCAGTTAAGCGTTTTTATTAATAGCGTATTGCGCTTTGATTCACTCATGTTTAAATCTCAATTTTTGTCTTGCCGATTATGGCATTTTGATGACGTTTTTGTTTCAGAGCGCATTAGAACACCTAAATATTACAGAAATATTTCAATTCGATTAACGTGCTTCTTTATTCATAACTTAAAAATATAAGGTTAAAAAATCGAGTATAAGGCAAGCCATAACTTTAAAAATAAGTAATTAAAAAATTGATATTAAATTACATAGCGAAGCACTGAGTAGGAGCAATTGAGCACTAAGTTAAAATGTATTTAAGTAATGAATTAACTAAGTTCTGATGATCTTTCAAGGTTGAATTTTCAGCTGTTCCAAAGGCCATGCTAAGAGGCGATTTACTCTTTGTTGCCTGAATGGGTATAGGTAAGGAACATGAGCAAGACGCGGAAGCTTTGCTCGTTTTTCACTTATTCTTACAGGGATGTAAGCCAGTAGAATAACGCAGGAGCAGTTATCGAACCCACAAGGTTACAAACCTCGTATCGCGATTGAATTGCTCTAGTTTTAACGAATCTCAATCCGCAAAGGTCAGTAGACCCTAGGTATTTGAAACGGTTTTATGGACTTTACCTGATATTACTAGAGGCATTGCCTAGCATTAGACTAGGCAATATTAACAAAGCATCAATTGATAATTGGATAAAAATTAACATTATGATTGATACAAATTCGCTTGTTTTATACTGGCAAAATCATTAAAACGTACCCCGTGTTGGCGCATCACTTCAAGGATTTTTTTACTGATCATTTGTCGTAAATAAAACGGCTGATTCGGCACAAAATGATGAATAGTATGAGTATGCCCAAAGTTAAAGCAAAATAAATTAAATGGCATAAATAAACGGCTAGTAATAACATGAGTTTGTTCAAGCATATTATTCACACCGCCGTAATAATGCATACTTGAAGTAACAAAATTAAGTGAGCTCGAACGCACAATGTTAGGCACAATCAGCACCACCATTAGAAATTCGAACACATTCATTACATCAAGTAGAAATACCGGTGAGTTAGCCGCAATTGGGGTAAATAAATTGATTAAATGAAACGCTATCACACTGTATAAAATAGCAAAATAAGCAGTGGTAATTGGAAAACCAGCATTAAACACTTTAAAAAAACTAAACCCTTTAATTTCTCTACTAAAACGTTTTGCATTAATTAATAAGCCGAGTAATCCATCAATAATTACTAAGGCACGTAAAAACGGATTTTTAATACCATTACCTACCAAACGTTCTTCTAAATCTTGCTCAGTACCCGACGTTTTATGATGATGTAAATGCATCTTGCGACGGTACCATGGGCTTATGGTATTAGGACGCATCAGCCACACGGTTAACATCATAAAATTATGCAAAAATGGTTGGTTGCTAAAATACTGTTTATGAATTAAGTCGTGCTCAAGTTCATGAGAAATTGAGGTAGCAATCGCCGCTAAAATAATACATAGCCATGCGGGTATAATAGCAAAATAATACAGCGTACCAATTCCGATTAACGCACTTAAAGAGAGTAGTAAAATAGCCATCCCTAAGGTATTTTGATGCATTAATAGCGGGTGTTTTTTACGCAGCAATGCTTCTTCAGCCTTAATCGCTTTTACAATGGCTTGAATATTCTGTTTTGCGGTTAATTGAGTCATGATGTTTTATTCGCAACAAGAGGTTAAGGTATATAATACCCGAGTCAAAACACATTGCACAACTTAGCTAACTCATATCAATAAAAAATACGATTAAAGTCAGGCCTGTGTTTACTATCTAACCTTAGTTCTGGATAAGAAACCTATCTCAAGCAGAACTTAAGGTTAGGTAAACCAAAACGTTTACAGGCCAAGTTTAGATCAAAACCTACTGCTTATAAAAGTAGCAATGTTGGAGACATTTTTTGTAATTAAAATCCGGCCACTCAAATCTTAGGCATAAAAAAACCCCAACCAATTTGGTCGGGGCTATAAAAAAATGGTACTAAGTTGCCGGACTTTTACTTATAACAGCGGCACCTCACGTACCGCTCGAGTCCGGCAACTCAAATCTTAGGCATAAAAAAACCCCTGCTAAATCTAGCAGGGGCTATAAAAAGTGGTACCAGCGGCCGGACTTGAACCGGCACGCCTTTCGGCAGGGGATTTTGAATCCCCCATGTATACCAATTTCATCACGCTGGCATCATTTTTCTTTAACCTTCTAACACGAGAAGATAAAGAAAAACCACTTAAGAGTGAAAGATTATGTACCCTCTCCCATCTCATTGCCTAGCATTATACAAACAATGAGCAAAGCGGCAAGCGTTTTATGTATTAAGCGTGATCGACCGCTTAACATTTAGGCAACCATTAACATTTGAGCCAATACCGAGTTAAGCACGTAGCGTAATAGGTAGTATTTAACGGCTTATTTGCTAAACTATCGCGCACATTAACAGTGAGAGTATATTTATGTCGGCTGAGTTTCCACGAGCAGGGTTTTGGCGTCGTTTTGCGTCATTGGTGTACGACACATTAGCTATTATCGCTTTTGCGATGCTAACGGTGGTATTGTATTTATTTGCTATTCAAGGGCTTATTTCCCTTGATTTTATTGCCCTTAATGGCGCTGAAGATGTATCTGCACGTATTCAGGATTCACTATTACTTTCTGGTATTCGCAGCTCGCTGCTGGTGCTTGTTGGCTTGGTATTTTTTGGTTATTTTTGGACTAAAAGTGGGCAAACAATTGGTATGCGAGCATGGCGCTTAAAAGTACAAACCAACCAAGGAAGTTTAATTAGCTGGCCACAAGCTATTATCCGCAGTATCAGCGCATTACTTGGTTTAGGGAATTTAGTGGTATTAGTCGACTTTAAAAATAAAAAAGCACTGCAAGATTACTTATCAAAAACCGAAGTAGTTACGCTCACCAAAGAAGAAAATAAACGCGTTTATCGCGAACTAGATTAATACTTAATCTAGCGAATTGGTATAACCTCAAGCTAAAGCATAAAAAAACGCGGCACTTTTAAAAAAGGCCGCGTTTTTATTTAAGCTTTAAGTCTAGCTACACCCGCTTATTCATTAAATAAGCTGCAAACCCAGTAAATAAAATGCTCGGCAGAACGGCACCTACAATGGCTGGGATTTGATATACCATTACCACTGGGCCAAATATCTCATTAGTTAAGTGAAACACTATCCCCGTTATCACTCCCATGATAATTCGTGCCCCCATAGTCACGGTTCGCAGCGGACCAAATATAAACGATAAGGCAACCAACAACATCACAGCAATAGACACAGGCTGCATTAATTTACGCCATAGTGCTAAATCATAGGTACTGGTGTCTTGCTCATTTTGCTGCAAATAAGCTAAATATGACCACAATCCTGAAAACGACAATGACTCTGGTTTTACTGAAACCACGCCAAGTTTTTCACCGGTAAGCTGAGATGGGTAAAACTCTTCAGTAACTTGCTCCGTGGTAATAAGCTCTTCACTGATCAATACTTTGTTCACATCGCGCAGTAGCCAGCCATTATCACGCCCTACTGCTTCTTTTGCTTTAGTAATTTGTGTAAGTAGCAACGACTTATCGAAGTGGTACATATTTACGCCGCGGAGCATGCCATTTTGGTCAACATCTTCAATATTAATAAAATTACTGCCGTCTTTAGCCCACACGCCTTTTTGCGCATTAAATACATCCCCACCATGAATAGCTTGGTTACGCATTTCCTTTGCATGCAACTGAGCGGCGGGCGCTCCCCACTCCCCTAATGCCATTACGCACAGGGCCATAAAAATAGCGGTTTTCATTACCGAGCCAATAATTTGTAAACGCGACATACCCGCGGCTTGCATCACTACCAGCTCACTATTAGAGGCCAAAGCACCTAACCCAGTTAAGCCACCAATAAGTGCCGCCATCGGGAAAAACACCACTAAATCGCCAGGCATACTATAAATTGTATATAGCAAGGCGGTCATAATGTCGTAACTACCTCGGCCAACCGATTTAAGCTGCTCTATAAATTTAATTAAAGTACTGATCCCCACCAGCACCATTAGTGCAAACCCAGTGGTTTGCATAATACTGCGACCTAAATACCAATCAAGCGTTTTCATCATACGTGTTGCTCCCGTTTAGTAACAACAGCTTTCAGCCAAGCACCTAATGGACGACCCCTAATAATTAATAAACTACCAATAAATAAGGCACTTAAGTGAATCCACCACAGGCCAATAGAGGGCGGAATTTTACCATCCTCTACCGCAAACTTGGCCGCATTAAGTAAAATGAAATACCCTAAATATAAGCTCAAAGCCGGTACTAATTTAGCAAATTTACCTTGGCGTGGATTAACAACGCTCAGGGGTACTGCAAGTAAAGTTAATAATGGAATAGATAACGGAATAGCTAAACGCCATTGCCACTGTGCAATTGCTTCTGGGGTATTAATGGTTATTAATTCACGAGTTGGCACGGCTTCTAACTTACGACGTTGATGTTCTATTTCTTGTTCGCGAATTTGTACGCTGTAGCCATCAAACTCAGTTAAGTTAAGTGAAGGCGCTTCGCCATCGGTCTCGTAACGTTTACCATCAGTAAGTACTAACTGCTGCTCACCATTCTGTGCTTCAATAACAACACCTTGCTCTGCATAAACTAATCGCGCTAAGTCGCCTTTTTCGCTATCGGGGAGTTGTGCCACAAAAACTTTGTTGAGCTCTTTGCCGCTATTTTCAATATTATGAATAAATACCACAGCTTTTTCGTTACCGGTTTGCTGAAAACGCCCAGCTCGAAGTGCAGATAAACCAGCATCAGCCTTGGCTTGTTCTTTAAGTTGGTATTCTTGTTCGCTTGCCCACGGTGCAATATACAGGGTAAGCACCGCTGCCAATAACGCTAGGATGACACTTGAAATTAGCGTAATACGAACTACATACCACTCACTCACGCCACAGGCTTTAAGTACAGTCATTTCACTGTCAGCGTAAATACGGCTATAAGCTAAAATAATCCCTAAAAATAAGCTCAGAGGCAAAATTAATGATGCTAACTGCGGTAATTTAAGCGCAATCATGGCAAACACAAGCTTTGCTGGGATACTCCCTTCTGAGGCATCACCAAGAATGACAACAAACTTTTGCGACAAAAATATGGTCATTAAAGTTAAAAATACGGCGACCTGCGATTTTAAAACCTCAGTGGTCAAATAACGGAAAATTAGCAACATTCGCCCCTGTTAAACATGGAATTTCAATATAGTAATAAAAAACAATGAGTGAACGAGTTAATTCACTCATTTTAAATGAGTATTAAGCACACATTATAAGCCATCAATATTAATTATCCTACCTAACATCACGATATAATGTTGCATTAGTAACCCTTAAGCATATAAAGTTCAAATACACAGTAAGAGTCGAGTAAAATCTACTAATATTAGCGCTAGACCTAAAAATTTAGGTAAAAAGACTAGAAAACACATTTTTAGTCCCAACTTAGCTTCTATAGATGACTCAAAATCAGGAGTGACAATGGAATTCAACGTAAAAAGTGGTAGCCCAGAAAAACAGCGCAGTGCATGTATTGTTGTTGGCGTATACGAACCACGCAGGTTATCCCCCATTGGTGAACAACTTGATAAAATCAGCGATGGTTATATCTCAAATTTATTACGCCGTGGCGACTTAGAAGGTAAGCCTGGGCAAGTACTACTATTACACCATGTACCCAATATTTTAAGCGAACGTATTCTACTCGTTGGCTGCGGTAAAGAACGCGAACTAGACGATAAACAATATAAACAAATTATTTCTAAAACTATCAACACCTTAAACGAAACAGGCTCGATGGAAGCAGTGTGTTTTTTAACTGAGCAACACGTTAAAGGCCGTGATACCTATTGGAAAGTGCGTCAAGCGGTAGAAACAACCCAAGACTGTTTATACACCTTCAATCAGCTAAAAAGTAAGAAAGTAGACCCTCGTCGTCCACTGCGTAAAATGGTATTTAACGTTCCTACGCGCCGGGAACTGACTATAGGTGAAAGTGCCATTGAGCATGGCCTAGCGATTGCTGCTGGTAGCAAATTGTGCAAAGACGTTGCCAATATGCCGCCTAATATTTGTAATCCAGCGTATCTTGGCGAGCAAGCCAAAGAACTTGAGACTAATTTTGACAACATCACTGTTGAGCTGATTGGCGAAGATAAAATGGCAGAGCTAGGTATGAACTCATACCTAGCAGTTGGTCGTGGTAGTGATAACGAATCGGTTATGTCGGTAATTAATTACAAAGGCGCAGGCGATGACCAAGCGCCTATCGTGTTAGTTGGTAAAGGTTTAACCTTTGACTCAGGCGGTATTTCATTAAAACCAGGCGAAGGCATGGATGAAATGAAATACGACATGGGTGGCGCTGCTGGTGTTATTGGTGCTATGCGCTCGCTTGCACAAATGCAGCTACCTATAAACGTAATTGGCGTTTTAGCCGGTTGTGAAAACATGCCAAGCTCGAACGCCTATCGCCCAGGTGATATTTTAACCACTATGTCTGGGCAAACGGTTGAAGTACTTAACACTGATGCCGAAGGCCGTTTAGTGCTATGTGACGCGCTGACCTATGTAGAGCGTTTTGAACCAGAAACCGTGATTGATGTGGCAACATTAACAGGTGCGTGTATTGTTGCTTTAGGTGCCCACGCTACAGGTTTATTAGCAAACCATAATCCACTAGCGCATGATTTATTAAAAGCGTCAGAGCAAAGTGGCGATCGTGCATGGCAACTGCCATTATGGGATGATTATCAAGATCAACTAGAAAGTCCATTTGCCGACTTTACTAACTTAGGTGGCCGAGCTGCAGGTACTATTACAGCGGCCTGTTTCTTATCTAAATTTACCAAAAAGTATAACTGGGCTCATTTAGATATTGCGGGTACGGCATGGCGCAGCGGCGCTAAAAAAGGCGCAACGGGTCGCCCTGTACCTATGCTAACTCAGTATTTATTAAACCGAGCAGGCATTAGTGAAGCAACCCAAGACTAACAAACCTGTATAAGGCTTCACAGCCCAATATAGAGTATAAAATAAGGCGCTTTTAAAGCGCCTTATTTATTGGGTATTAATTGAAGCAAGCCCCGTTATATGGCAAAATCCCCTTCTTAATGTGTGTGTATTTAATAACAGCACAATCAATGTCATGGGAAATCCCGATACAATGAACATGAATGCCCAGTTTTTCATTTTAAAGCAACAAGATGAGTCATTAGCTAAAGCCGATGATCACTTTGCTTTAGCAGCTAAAATAGCTGGGCAACAGTATCGGCTTGGTCAACGCGTATTTATTTTTGTAGATAGCGAAGCAACCGCCAACAGCATTGACGAAACTATTTGGACATTTGATGCCGACAGTTTTGTGCCCCACAATTTACAAGGTGAAGGCCCAAAAGGCGGCGCACCCGTAGAAATTGGCACAACACCACCTGTTGGTAATCGTAAAGTATTAATTAACTTGGCCAATCACTTACCGGATTTTATTCGTCGGTTTAACCAAGTTTTTGATTTTGTACCCGTAGAGCCCGTAGCAAAACAAGCCGCTCGTGAGCGCTTTAAAAAACTACGCCAACTCGGTGCCAATATCACCACGCAAGATATTAATCGCTAACGCTCACTGCGTACAAAGCTAACTAACTCATTTAAGTACTTATTTAAGGTTCTGTGTAATGGATAAAACCTACAATCCGCAAGATATTGAACAATCTCTCTATCAAGACTGGGAACAAAAAGGCTACTTTAAGCCATCAGGCCAAGGCACCCCATATTCAATTATGATCCCGCCGCCAAATGTCACGGGTAGCTTACACATGGGCCACGCTTTCCAAGATACCATCATGGATACCTTAACGCGTTTTAAACGTATGCAAGGTAATAATACATTATGGCAAGTAGGTACCGACCACGCAGGTATTGCCACGCAAATGCTAGTAGAGCGAAAGCTTGCGGCAGAAGAAGGCAAAACACGCCACGATTTAGGCCGTGATACATTTATCGATAAAATTTGGGAATGGAAAAACGAGTCTGGTGGCACAATCACTAAACAACTTCGCCGCCTAGGTGCTTCTGTTGATTGGGACCGTGAACGTTTTACTATGGACGATGGCCTATCAGAAGCTGTTAAAGAAGTATTTGTACGCCTTCATAAAGAAAACCTAATTTACCGTGGTAAACGCCTAGTAAACTGGGATCCAAAATTACACACTGCGATTTCTGATCTTGAAGTAGAAAACAAAGACAAACAAGGCCATATGTGGAACTTACGTTACCCACTGGCTGATGGCGTAAAAACGCAAGACGGTAAAGACTACATTGTTGTAGCCACTACGCGCCCAGAAACTATGTTGGGTGACTCAGGTGTGGCAGTAAACCCAGATGACGAGCGCTACCAAGACCTAATCGGTAAAGAGATTTTACTACCAATCGTTAATCGTCGTATTAAAATTGTTGCCGATGAACATGCCGATAAAGACAAAGGTACAGGCTGTGTAAAAATAACCCCTGCGCACGACTTTAACGATAACGAAGTAGGTAAACGTCATCAAATGCCGATGATTAATATCTTCGATAAAGACGCGGCTATTTTAACTCAAGGTGAAACATACACCTTTGACGGCAAAGAACTTGAATTTGACGCGCCTATTCCTGAGCGCTTACATGGCCTTGACCGTTTTGACGCACGTAAAGCCATTGTTGCTGAATTTGAAGAACTTGGCTTACTTGAAAAAATTGAAGACCATGGCCTAACTGTCCCTTACGGTGACCGTTCTGGTGTTGTTATTGAACCACTACTAACTGACCAGTGGTATGTACGTGTTGCACCACTTGCTGAACCTGCAAAAGACGCAGTTAACAACGGCGACATTCAATTTGTACCTAAACAATACGAAAACATGTACTTTTCGTGGATGAATGACGTACAAGATTGGTGTATTTCACGTCAGCTTTGGTGGGGTCACCGTATTCCAGCTTGGTACGACAGCGAAGGCAACGTATACGTTGGTCGTGATGAAGTAGAAGTACGCCGCGACAATAACATTGCAGATAGCGTAGCGCTTAGCCAAGACGAAGACGTTCTTGATACGTGGTTCTCATCAGCACTGTGGACGTTCTCAACCCAAGGTTGGCCAGAAAATACCGATGACTTAAAAACCTTCCACCCATCTGACGTGTTGGTAACCGGTTTTGATATCATTTTCTTCTGGGTTGCACGTATGATCATGATGACGCTGCACTTTATAAAAGATGAAAACGGCAAACCACAAGTTCCTTTTAAAACCGTGTATGTAACTGGCTTAATACGTGACGATAACGGCGATAAAATGTCTAAGTCAAAAGGTAACGTACTTGACCCACTAGACATGATTGACGGCATTGGCCTTGAAGACTTAGTACAAAAGCGTACTGGTAACATGATGCAGCCTAAACTTGCCGCTAAAATTGAAAAAGATACCCGCAAAGTATTTGCAAACGGTATTGAAGCACACGGTACCGACGCACTGCGCTTTACCCTAGCAGCCATGGCTTCAACTGGTCGTGATATAAACTGGGATATGAACCGCCTTGAAGGCTATCGTAACTTCTGTAACAAGTTATGGAACGCGAGCCGTTACGTATTAATGAACACAGAAGAGCAAGATTGTGGTTTTAACGAGAGCGAAAAGCAGTACTCGTTAGCTGATCGTTGGATTCTAGGTCAATATGAAGCCACGGTTAAAACCTACACTGAGCACCTTGATAACTACCGTTTTGATTTAGCGGCGAACACGCTGTATGAATTCACCTGGAACCAGTTTTGTGATTGGTACCTAGAGCTTACTAAGCCGGTACTATTTAAAGGCAATGAAGCTCAGCAACGTGGTACACGTCACACACTTATTACTGTACTTGAAAGCTTACTGCGTTTAATGCACCCAATGATGCCTTATATCACAGAAACGATTTGGCAACGTGTAGCACCACTTGCAGGGCTTGAAACAACAGGCACTAGCATTATGGTTCAAGGCTTCCCTGTTTATAACGCAGCAAGTGTTGATGCTAAAGCGATGGATGACTTAGAATGGGTTAAACAATTCATTTTAGCGATTCGTAATATTCGTGGTGAAATGGATATTAGCCCAAGCAAGCCGCTATCAGTATTATTAGCCAATGCATCGAGCGACGATGTACGCCGTATTAACGAAAATGAATCGTTTTTAGCGTCACTCGCTAAGCTTGAAGCATTTACTCTGCTTGAAAACAAAGACGATGCTCCAGCGTGTGCAACCTCTTATGTTGGCAACCTTGAAATTATGATCCCAATGGCGGGCTTAATTGATGTGGAAGCGGAACTTGCACGTATCAACAAGCAACTTGAAAAAGCAGAGAAAGGCCTAGCGCAAGTGCAAAATAAACTGGCTAACGAAAAGTTTGTTAGCAATGCACCTGAAGCGGTACTTGCTAAAGAAAATGCTAAGCTAGCTGAATTTACCGATGCTAAAACAAAGCTACTAGAGCAAAAAGTTAAAATAGAAAGCTTATAATTAAACCAGTACGAATGGCTTATGCCATTCGTAAACAGTTAATTTATAAGTATAAAAAAGCCGCTTACTTCATTTGAAGTAAGCGGCTTTTTTGTGTCTAGGCTCTAAGCTCTAGGCTCTAGGCTCTAGGCTCTAGGCTCTAGGCTCTAGGCTCTAGGCTCTAGGCAGAATTAGAATGTGTAGTTGTACTGTGCGCCTAACAATACTGCATGACCTTTTGATTCAAAAGACCATTGCTGTGGTAATGTTTCGCTTTCTACTTTTTCAGTAAAGTTTTGTGTTTTACCACGTAATACGCTCACACCTAAATCAACATTTGAGTTTTCATCGATCGCATAGTTACCACCAAACGAGAACCAAAAACGGTCTGTATCAGGGATAGAAATTGATAAATGCTGTTGTGATACTGGTGATTCATCAAACGCAAAACCAGCACGAAGCATTAAGTTTTCACTGTACTGGTAATCAGTACCGATTGAGTAGCGCAGTGCATCAGAGAAATCTTCTGTTTTTTCAAACGCGCTGAACTTACCACCTGTAGGTGCAGTAACTTGTGCTTCTAATGAATCAAAGCTGCTCCAACCTGTCCACAATACGCTGTAGTGAACGCCTAGTTTTTTATCTAACTGGTGAGAACCAGAGAACTCAGCAATTGCTGGTAATGTAATTTCAACTGAGCCAGGTAATTCAACTTGACCGTTTAACCCACCTGGAATAAATGAAGGTAGTTCATTCGAGTACTCACCTTCAAAAGTAATATCTGTTTCTGTACGGTAATTAAAACCAAAGCGGCTATTTTCATCTAATTGGTACATTAAACCAACGTTTAAGCCGTAACCCATGTCATCACCTTCAAGGTGAACAGCATCAGCACTTGCAGGAATAGATGCAATAGCAGGGTTTACTGGAGGTACAACACCAAACTTACGAATAATCTTCGCTTCTGCATAAATTGCATTTAAACCAATACCAAAGCTAAACTGCTCTGAAACTTTATAAGCAACGCTTGCGTTCATGTTTACCGTAACAATTTCAGTTTCACCGGCAATTTGGCCAGCTGCGTAATCATCGTTAAACTCAGTTGCTAAGCCAAAGTTAGAAAATGCACCAAAACCAACTGATACTTTATCATTTACTGGCATAGTGAAATAACCAGCAGGAATAATCGCGCTCGGTGCGATGCTGTCATCATCTAGTACGCTGTTATCTAAACCGTAGACATTACCTGTACCTTCAAGGCTCACGTCAGGAATTACAGCCATAGCTGCAACACTAAGTTGCTTCTCTTTAAACAACGTCATTAATGCTGGGTTACGTGCAACCACAGACGCATCGTCTGCTACAGACGCTTCACCTGCGTATGCGCGGCCTAAACCAGATACGTTTTGTTCAGCAAGCTGAAAAGCCGCTGCAAAGGTATCAGCTGAAACAAATGCCAGCGATGCCGCAATAAGAGTTTTAGTAAATTTCATTGTTGTGTCCTTAGCCAAACTCACTGTTTGGATAGCTATGTGTGTTGTTATTAGGATTTCAAACCCGCGTACACTACCTTAATTTTTTATAAAAAACTCTAATAAAACGTTAAAAAACATCAAAAAACACGTTTTTTAACTACATTTTAACAACTATTTAAAACTCATCGGAGCAGAAGTATGGTATTAGAGTATATACTCTAATGCTATTAATTCTCATTTGCATTGACTTAACTTGCGTTGCAATTTACACTGCCAATAAAGTCACCAAGGGAGAAGACAGTGATCATTTTACTTATTGTTACAGCGCTTATTTTTTGCGGTATAAGTGTTTATTTTTTTTATAAAGCAAATTATTGCGCGTGTACGCAGGCAGGTAAATGTGACAACCCAGTCAATCACTATTGGTTAGCAGCCATTAGTATGGCGATTATTTCTTTGGTTTTTTGCTGCTTAGCACTGCATGTAGAATTAGGTACGTTATTGTGGATAACGTTAATGGGTAATTGCTTTTTAGGTGGGTATATTTCTGCTAAAACAAACAGAAAAAGACGATGCCAAAAGACTAAAGCAGTAGATGCTCTTTTAAAAGTCGAGGCAAGTTAATTTTATAATCAGCAGGTTTTACACTTGCTTGTATTTTTACTTCATCATTATTTAAGCTCAAATCAATATCTTTTGCGGTAACATGATGGTTATGTTTTGCGTTATAAAAAAGCTTAACTTTAGGTTTAATTGGGTTTGAATGATTGCCCTCTAGGACCAAGGCCAAACGCTCATTGGTTAACTTAACAATAGTACCCACAGGGTGAACACCTAAGCACTTTATAAATAGCTGTACTAACTCTGCATCAAATAGCTGTTTGTTTGCCAACAAATAACGCAGTGCATTTATAGGCTCGTCCCCTTCTTGATGCGGCCTGTCTGCTGTGAGTGCATCGTATACGTCAACAATCGCTAAAATCCGAGCAGGACGACTTATTTTGCTGTCATCGACTCCTCGAGGATAACCAGAACCATCAAGGCGCTCATGATGATTTACAATCATATCCAGCATTAAAGTGGTGATACCTTTCTCACCTTTTAATAACCCTAAGCATTGTGCAACATGCTTTTTTATTGCCGTCATCTCATTACCCGTAACTTTGCCAGGCTTTGAGAATATTCCTTGAGGTAATTTAGCCTGCCCTAAGTCATGCATCAGTGCCCCCATAGCAAGCTCCTGAACCACTTCGCGTTTATACCCTAAATACTTAGCAAATACCGCTGTAAATATGGTGCAATTGATCATATGACGCCAGTTATAGCTATGTTTATCTTTTATGCGAGTTAAAATAGTCATAGCATGTTCATTGCGAAATACAGAGCTAACTATTTCATTACTTATCTCATTAAGCGCATCAGTATTCAGAGACAAACCTGAGGTTAAATCACCAAAAATACTTTGTAGTTTTCTGTTGTGGGCATCATAACTAACGCTGGCTTTGGCAAACTCTTGTTGCAAGCTGACAACTCGCTTTTTACTGGCGGGCTTGTCTTGATTTGTAGCAGCGGCTTGTGGTTTTTCTTTTTCTTTATATTTAGCCGGTACAGCCACATCACTTTTCGTAAAATCAATAAGAAGCTCTAGCACTCCTTCAGTGATTAAACGCTGAATTATAGATTTATCACGTACCAAACCGCTGGTTTTAATTTTTATACCATCCACACTCTCCTGCTGCTTCGTCACGCTATTTACGTACATGCCGGGAATGAGCTCTGATATAGGTAAGGTAACTAACATAAATGTGAGGGGTTCTATAATTAAGGGATATTTACTTTAATAGCATTATTTGGCTATAAAAGTCTAGCTTTTGATTTTAGGGTAATAATAAATCATTAATACTAACAATCTTGCGACTGTTAAT
Source organism: Pseudoalteromonas sp. S1609 (assembly GCF_005887255.1). Taxonomy (GTDB): domain Bacteria; phylum Pseudomonadota; class Gammaproteobacteria; order Enterobacterales; family Alteromonadaceae; genus Pseudoalteromonas. Next base: position 114,515 of record NZ_PNDJ01000006.1, read on the forward strand.
ACTAAACTAAAAACACAGCACTGAATATACGCCTAACGGTGTAAATTAGATTGCTACAAGCGTTATTATTTAACGAAGAATAAAAATAGCAAGCTAGTTTAAATAGCTTTAATGGTTTTTAAGGGGAGTAAAAAGTAAACGCAAATGGCGCTCTCGGTAGGGATCGAACCTACAACTCAGCCTCCGGAGGGCCACGTGATATCCATTTCACCACGAGAGCACATTTGTTGCCGCCACATCAACTCGCGATATCAATGCTTTAGCATGCGCAATGATAAAGGCATCTTGGTATAAATACCAGCATGTTGCGTTTACATGTCTATAATTTAAACTAATTACTTAACAAAAGGCGAAAAAAGCGCTATTTATTTATATTCTATAAAAAAACAGTAACGCTTTAGATACATATTATCTATTATTGTCACTGAACGGATAGATTTAAACATGAGGAAGTAATTATGAAGTTAATGTCAACAGAACAAGTTGCTGAGTTTTTAGGAGTTAAAGTCGAGCGAGTTAAACGCTTAACACGCGAAAGCTTACTTATTGCAAAAAGTGAAGATGCTAATGGCGAACCACAATATGACTCCGATGAAGTAGCTAAATATAAAGAGCTAGCAGCTCGATTTGGTGGGCTTTAACTCCCCATTGATGCTAAAAGCTCATCCAATTGCGCGCGCAATTCAACAACTTTGTTGTTGATGGCGCGTTGCTCATACCAGCCTATACATAACAGCAAATAAACTACTTGGTAACACTCAAGCTTGTGCATAGATAAGTAAAATAGCTTTGATGCCGTGTATACTTGATAACTTTTAAGCAAAGCCTGTTTAGCTGAACTATCTAAGTTAAAACTAACGGCTAGCGCAGCAAGATCAAAATAAACATCGTTAGTTTGTGCGTATTCAAAGTCAATTAAATAGACGCCTTTTGGGTTAACGATTATATTTTCTTTTACTAAATCATTATGGCAAAAGCCGTGTTCTATGGGCATATTGGCAATGCTTTCCAGTACTTTATTTAAGTACTTATCAAACTGTTTAAACACCAATAAATGCCGATAGGCTTGCAATTGTGATGCAATATCCATCGTTTGAGTATCAGTTGTATAAGCGTGCACTTTAGCCAGCTTAGCCAATAGCGGCATAGCTAAATAAGACTCTGCAACCTCTCCCTCTACATAAGTAAAAGCCGCTCGCTTATTTTGTTTATCGAGCCAAATAGGTGCAGGGCAAACTTGCTGCTTACTAAGCTCATATTGAGCATTTAGCGCGACTTCTGGCCAACATGATTGATAACATTTTAATAAGTAAGATTGGGAATCAGTACGTATTAAAAAGTTATCGTTACTTAAACCATTAACCAAATACTCTGTTGAGGTTATTTTGCTAGGTGCTAAAAACGCACTACAAATATTAACTAACTGAGAATGCTGTTTCATGAATTATAGTTGCGCCATTGGTTTTGCTTGGCTTTGCTCATACTCTTCGTACCACGTTTTAAACCCCCACGCTGCCATAACGGTATAAAATATAAAAAGCACGAGTGTTGGGTAATAACCTTTTTCGTAATACAAATACATTGATGCAGCATCAATCACTATCCAATATAACCAATTTTCGAGTACTTTTTTAGCTACTAGGTAAGTGGTGACTACTGCAAAGCAGGTAGTAAAACTATCCAGATAAGCAAAGTCTGCATGGGTGTAATTTTGCATCACGTAACCAATCGCTAATGACGCTAGCGTGGTTAATACTATTAAAATGATATGTCGGTTCACAGGCCACGATGTAATCAAACGTTGCGCTTGATTAGCTTTACCTTTTCGCCACACAACCCACCCAAACACAGCCATGTACATGTAATAAAAGTTCAGTAATGACTCCATTAGCAACGCGCCATTCCAATACATTATGGTATAAATAAGCGTACTAAAAAAAGCCGCAGGCCAGCACCATAAATTCTCTTTTATGGCTAATAATAAATACGCCATTGATAAAGCCACCGCAATATACTCCCAATGCGACATGGCAGTGAAACCACTCAGTATTTGCGTTATAAAATCCATCATTATAAAACGACCGTATTTGTTAGGAGGTTATTCGGGAGATAAATCGCCCGAGATAAATTTACACACAAAGATAGCTTTACCATATTGCTCGTATGAATGTTTAATCTCTGTACTAATCACTTGCATTACTAAGTCATAATCACCAAATATTTGAGTCGACATGGTATTCGTGATCACTTTGAGCTCTTCATAGGCATTTACTCTGTCGATAAAGCCTTTAATAAAAGGAATATAATCTTGATGCAGCGGGTATTTACTGATCTCTACTGATAATTTCATTTCAAACTCAACTTTTTAATTATTTGATTTCAACTAATCATTCAACGCAACTTAAATACAGTGTAAAATTACACTAACACTCAATATAACTGAGCTTATTATGGCACGCAGAATTACCTATACTTTTAAAAATCAACCGCGCGAAATTAACTTCGCAAAAGATAAATACCACGATATGTATCAGGCTATTGCGGCTGCTGAGGGTATCGATTTAACTAATTACTTAAACATGGTACGCCAAATTGAAATGACCTCTAAAGGTTCATCGGCGGTACGCAATTTTCGCGACCAAGAGTTTGCACGTATGGGCTTTAGCGATATTTACTTTATAAAAGAGTAACCATACCCAGTAAGCTAGCATCACGATCATGACAGCAATGTAAACTTACTGCATATCTTTAATAATAAACATTAGCGCTGGTACTCATAACTTACACGCGGTGTGATATTACACAATAACTCGTAAGAAATAGTATCAGCACATTGTGCAATCTCTTCTACTGGTAACTCTGGCCCCCACATAATCACTTCATCACCCACCTGGACGTTGTGCTCGTTATTACCTATATCAAGGGTGATCATATCCATAGCTACACTACCCACAATACCGTAACGATGCCCATTAATAATCACGGGTGTGCCTTCTTTTGCATGACGCGGATAACCATCACCATAGCCCAGTGCAACCACAGCCAACATCGTAGGCTTATCACTATGCCAGCGGCCGCCATAACCTACTTGTTCATGTGCCCCTACATTGCGCACTGCTATTACCTTAGTGGTTAAGCGCATTACAGGCTTTAATTGATGATCTTTACCTGTGTGATTGGCCATAGGCGATACACCGTAAAGCATTAGCCCGGGTCTAACCCAATCACCATGACCACTTGGCCATGCTATAATTCCCGCAGAGTTTGATAAACAATGGGCTTGATCAACCTCTTGGGTTAAATTATCGAACAAACTTATTTGCTGCACTGTTTTAGTATTTTTTACATCATCGGCACAGGCAAAGTGAGTCATTAAATTTATTTTGTTTTGTGCATTTGGGCTGGCTTGTAGTCGCTGATAAAACATATCAAACTGCTCAGGCGCAATACCTAAGCGATGCATCCCGGTATTTATTTTTAACCAGCAATTTAAAGGCGCATCTAGCTGCGCACTTTCCAGCATTTTCAGCTGTATCTCATCATGAATAATGGTTTGAAAATTATTCGCCAGTAAAATAGGTAAGTCTTCTTGATGAAAAAAGCCTTCTAGCAACACAATCGGTTTTGTAAGGCCACCTGCACGCAGCGCTAACGCTTCATCTATACGCGCAACCGCAAATGCATCTGCTTCATTTAAGTGTTGCGCAATAGTGACTAAACCATGCCCATAAGCATTCGCTTTAAGTACGGCCATTACTTTACTATTGGGCGCAAAGCGTTTTACCTGTGCTAGGTTATGTTCAAGCGCGGTTAAATTAATTTCAGCAGTGGCTAAGCGCATTAGTAATCATCATCTACAGCAGGCCCCGCGTAATTATCAAAGCGAGAGAATTGACCTTGGAAGGTTAGGCGCACTTTACCAATCGGACCGTTACGCTGTTTACCGATAATAATTTCGGCAATGCCTTTTTCAGTACTGTCTTCGTTGTATACTTCATCACGATAAATAAACATGATCAAATCGGCATCTTGCTCAATAGAGCCCGACTCACGTAAATCTGAATTAATTGGACGTTTATCAGCACGTTGCTCTAGAGTACGGTTAAGCTGCGATAGAGCAACAACCGGACACTGCAACTCTTTTGCTAATGCTTTGAGTGAGCGTGAAATTTCGGCAATTTCTAAGGTACGGTTATCTGACAAGCTAGGTACACGCATTAATTGCAGGTAATCGACCATGATCATACTGATACCACCATGATCACGTGCTATACGACGTGCACGTGAGCGAACATCGGTAGGTGTTAAGCCTGAGGCATCATCAACGTACATTTTGCCTTTTTCCATGAGTAATCCCATGGTTGATGAAAGGCGCGCCCAGTCATCGTCATCTAGCTGACCAGTACGTACTTTAGTTTGGTTAATTCGGCCAAGGGACGCCAGCATCCTCATCATAATTTGTTCAGAGGGCATCTCTAGAGAGTAAATAAGCACTGGCTTGTCTTGAGTCATTGCGGCATGTTCAGCAAGGTTCATAGCAAAAGTGGTTTTACCCATTGATGGACGCGCTGCCACAATAATTAAATCAGATGGCTGCAAACCTGTAGTCATTTTATCAAGATCAGCATACCCCGTGCTCACACCGGTCACACCATCTTGTGGTGACTGGTAAAGCTCTTCTATTTTATCAACGGTTTTTTCAAGTATGTTGTGAATGCTTTGTGGGCCTTCACTACTTTTTGTACGCTGCTCAGCAATTTTAAAGACTTTACTTTCAGCAAAATCAAGTAAGTCGTGGCTAGTACGCCCTTCAGGATTAAAACCCGCTTCGGCTATTTCATTGGCAACACCAATCATTTCGCGAACAACGGCGCGCTCGCGAACAATACTTGCGTAAGCGTCAATATTGGCAGCACTTGGGGTGTTTTTTGCTATTTCGGCTAAATACGCGAATCCACCAATACCTGACAACTGGTTATTTTTTTCTAAACTCTCAGAAATTGTGATTAAGTCAATCGGATCACCAATTTCAGCAAGAGCCGTCATCGCCTCAAAAATAAGCTTATGGGTACGGGTATAAAAATCCTGCGCCACAACAAGTTCAGCTACGCGATCAAATGCTTGGTTATCAAGCATCAAACCACCTAAAACAGATTGTTCAGCTTCTATTGAATGGGGAGGAACTTTAAGAGTGTCGACTTGCTTATCTGGTTTGGCCATAACTTCACAGTACTAAAATTGAATGGCTCTATTCTATCGACTTGGCGGGGCTGTGCAAATAGCAAAGCAGGAAATCTTTTCCTGCTTTTTGTTACTTAAAATAAAATAGCTAATTATTGACGTTTAAGTTCGATAACACCGCTAATAGTATTCATCTCTACGCTAGCATCAGTGCCATTAGTATTAAACTTAATTCCACTTGCTGGGCCATATTTGGCTTTTTGTACTTGATCGTTAGTTAACTGGTTGTCAATTTTACCGCCAGCGTGTGCTTCAACCTCAAATTGTGCTGATAAATCAGCAGGGAAATAAAACGCAGCGTTACCACTAACAGATTCAAAACTCACATCAGCATCACTCAGAAGGCGGTTAATTTGTACCTTAACTTCGCCGTTAACGGTGCTTATTTGTAATTCTTTAATTGTATCGAAATTAAAGTTAATATCGCCATTTACGTTTTCTAAGCGAATATCATTGGCCGTCGAGTTTGATGTAATATCGCCATTAACCGCACTAAAACGAACTTCACCGCTAGATTGCTGATCATCAATCGAACCATTAACAGTTTCAAATTGAACTTTACCATTAAGTGCTTTTGCCTTAATGTCACCATTTACAGTGGTCAGCTTAATATCGCCATTAAGATCGTTTACTGTAATAGCCCCATTAACTACATCAATTTCAGTACCTTTTTGTAACTCTTTGGCCGTTATAGATGCATTAACACCCACAAATTCTAGCGCACTACTTTTTGGCATAAAAATAGTGAGCGTTGAGCCATTGTTGTTATTATCCCAATTAGAAAGTTCAGGCATTTTCACAATAAACTGGGTTTTATTACCCTGTGTTTTAAGTGTGTAGCCTTGTGCCTTATCATCAAGTTCACCGGTTACTTTAAATTGATTTTTATCCCAACCTGTCACTTTAATATCACCACGCTGGTTTTCAATGTGGATCACCCCAGCATTGGGTACCTCAATTTGCTGATCTATTTTTTCACCAGCAAATACGGCCATGGGTAATAAAGCGATCCCTAATATTATTGCTTTCATTTATTTCTCCTAGATGTGTTGCCAACGCGGTGCATGCACCTTGTTAATTAAGTCGAGTTGTTGTTGATAAACTTGCGCTAACATAGACAATAGCGCCTTGTTTTTCGGTTCATTTTCAAGAGTTTGCTTTATTGCTTGCTCTGCATCTTCAAGTTCTTGTAACTGCACTTGCCAGTTGTCGGTCAATGCTGCTTGGCTTTGATATTGCACTAGTAAACTTTGTTTTTGTTTAGTAAAAAACTCACTCATTGCCACTGCAGTATTTGCCTCTGGTACTTTAAATAACAACACTGTACTCACTAAAGCCGCGGTAAAACATGCAGCAATGGCGGTGAGTTTTGGCCAATATTGATTGCTATTAATAGCGGGCTGATTATTAGCTATTATTGCGCGCTCAATCCCATCCCACAGTTCTTTTTTTGGTGGAATATTTTTATCTAACTGGGTTAAAGACTCATTTAAGTAGTCATCAAAATTTGTTTTACTCATTTTCATACCACTGCTTTAATAGTTGCCTTGCACGATGATATTGCGCCTTACTAGAGCCTATCGCCATGCCTAACAGGGTTGCAATTTCCTCATGCCTATAACCTTCTACTGCATAAAGCACAAATACCATTCTTGCGCGCTCAGGCAGTCTAACAATTAATTTATCTAGCCCGTTTAATCCGTTACAGTCATGTGCAGCTTGTTCATCCATTCCGCTTTGCTCAAAGCTAATTACTTTATTAAGCCAATGTTTTTGCCTGCGCACATAACTAATAGCAATATTACTGGCGACACTGTAAAGCCAAGTGGAAAACTGCGAACGTCCATCAAATTGCGCTATTTTGTTCCATACTTGCACAAACACTTCTTGGGTAGCATCTTGCGCATGGCCCTCATCGGCTATTAGCCTCAGGCATAAGCCGTAAACTTTTGCTTTATGCATGTCATAGAGCGCTTTATAGGCTAACTGGTCGCCGTTTTTAACTTGATCAATAAGCATTTGCTGCACTTGATCAGTTATTGGCTGATTAGCGTCCATTAACATCGCAAATTTTTCCTGTTTATAATTATGTAATTGCAATTTAACTTATAAGACGCGCAGAAGAATAGAAAGGTTTAAATGAAATAGAAAATATTTGTAGAAAATGAAGGTTTATTTTAGAAACGTGCTTAATTTTACCCACAACAAACAATTTATTGCTTTGGGTTATAAATTTTAGACACAAAAAAACCGTGCAAAGCACGGTTTTTTTTTAAACTTAATTCTAAAAATTAAGCTTCAGCAATAACGATTACTTTAATAGTAGCTGTTACGTCTGAGTGTACTGCGATTGCAACGTCAAATTCGCCAGTCTCACGGATAGTACCTAGAGGTAAACGAACTTCTGATTTAGCAACTTCAACACCAACAGCTGAGATAGCGTCAGCGATGTCACGAGTACCGATTGAACCGAATAATTTACCTTCGTCACCAGCTTTAGATACTAATGTAACTTCAGCTAATGCTTCAAGTTTGTCAGCGCGTGCTTGTGCTGCAGTTAACTGTTCAGCGATTTTTGCTTCTAGTTCTGCGCGACGTGCGTCAAACGTTTCAATGTTTGCTTTAGTTGCAGGAACTGCCTTACCTTGTGGGAAAAGGAAGTTACGTGCGAAGCCAGATTTAACTACAACCTGGTCACCTAGGCCACCTAGGTTAGCGATCTTATCTAGTAGAATAACTTGCATGTTTCTACACCTTTTAAAAACGTGTTAATCCGCTGCTTACTTATGTAAGTCAGTGTATGGAAGAAGGGCTAAGTAGCGAGCACGCTTAATAGCAGTTGCTAGCTGGCGCTGGTATTTAGCGCTAGTACCTGTGATACGGCTAGGTACGATTTTGCCACTTTCTGTAACATAGTTTCTAAGAGTAGCTAGATCTTTGTAATCGATTTGTTGTACGCCTTCCGCTTTAAAGCGGCAGAACTTACGACGTCTGAAATAACGTGCCATGAGATTAATTCCTCAAATAATTCTTTCTATATGCTGAGCATGCAAAACCAATTGGCTAAGGCCGTTACGACCTTCGTGGCGATTTAAAAAACCACTCACTTGCAATGCCTGCCCAACGTGCAAATGTTGAGTCTGTTGTTGCATTTGCTTACCACTGGCAACCACCTGAAGCCTAACATAACTATTACGGTTAAGATCTGCTTCAACTTGCATTGATTTATGTTCTACAACAAAAATACAATGCGGTATGCCCGCGGGGCTTTGGCTAAACTTGGGTGTTTTACAAACTACCCCCGATATAACCAGCTGATTCGTATATGGGCTAACCATTATAGTAACTGCTGACTACGTGCCATGCTAGGACTCAAAACAATTAAGCAGCTGGTGCTTCTTTCTTCTCTTCTCTTACAAGAGGAGACGCTTCAGTTACAGCGTTTTTAGTACGCATAACTAAGTTACGAAGCACTGCATCGTTGTAGCGGAAAGTAGTTTCTAGCTCGCTGATTACTTCAGTTGGTGCTTCAACGTTCATAAGAACATAATGAGCTTTATGAAGCTTGTTGATTGGGTAAGCCAGTTGACGACGGCCCCAGTCTTCAAGACGGTGGATAGTACCACCTGCTTCAGTGATAGAACCAGTATAACGTTCGATCATACCAGATACTTGCTCACTCTGATCAGGGTGAACCATGAATACGATTTCGTAATGACGCATGGATATTCCTTACGGTTAATAGAGCCTTCTACCGTTTCGGCCGGTCGGTTTAAGGCAAGGAATTAATAGTTTAAAAGCCGAAATGAGCGCGCATTTTACGCTTAGTAGGATAATTAAGCAAGCAGGTTTTTTAAGCTTTGATAGATAAGTGTTAAAGGTTTCGGGTTTCGGGTTTCGGGTTTCGGGAATACATTATTAGATGCTCCCTTTATATCAATAAGTAAAATAAAGATAAGTGTTTAATATTTACTAGGTAGGCGCGAGCTTGCTCGCGTGAAAAGCGTAGCCTTTAATTACTTAAGCCCTACATTTGCCCCTAAAATATAAACATTTACTCAAATCTAAAGTCGTGCAATTATTAAGCAACACATTATTTAATAAGGATATTTATGAAGCTTTTACTATCGCTTGTGTTAATACTTACTTTTAGTACGCCTTTTTTAAGCTATGCAGACACCGCTACAATCGACATAACCGTGGGTAAAAAGGTCATTCTACAATCAAAAATACTTAACGAAGACAGACCAATCAGCATCTTCATACCTGAAACCGTAAAAGACGATCAGCCGCTTTACGTTATTTATTTACTTGATGGTGTTGAACACTTTCATACGGCGTCTGGCGTAATCAAATCCCTTGTTGATTACGATCAGATACCTAATGCCATGCTTGTTGCTATTGATACAACTAACCGTGTTCGTGATTACTTACCTAAAGTACAAGGGGAGCCTAAAACGGAGTTTCAAACCTTTGTTAAAAACAAATGGCCTGACGCAGGGCAAACCGATAATTTTTTAAAGTTTGTGTCTGGCGAACTCATGCCCTTCATAAATAGCAACTACCCAACTAATGGTTACAACACCTTAATTGGTCATTCTAATGCTGGTACATTAGCGCTTTATACTTTAGTTAATCAGCCGGAATTATTTAACAACTATATAGCCATAAGCCCAAATAGTTGGTGGAGTGATGAAGAGCTAAAAAGTAATATCACTAAATACACTAAAAACCCTAAAGGCGCTCAAGCGCTATTTATTAGTGTAGCAAGCGAAGGCGCACGCTTTTATACAGGTGCATTAAATACTTTAGTAAATTTAGAGCAACAAATGCCCACGCAGCTGAAATGGGAATATAAGCATTACCCCTCTTTTACTCATATGGGCACCATACTTCCAGCACTTAGCGATAGCTTAATTCACTTATTTAGCGACCTAATATTTAAAGTGACTGACGAGCACGGAAAATTTGCGGATGTATCGCTTATTACCGGTTATTACCAAGCACTTAGTGATAAGTACGGATTTGAGCTTAAAATTCCACAAGATGTGTACGTAGAATTTGCCCACCGCCAGCAAAAGTTTGGCAACACTAAAAAAGCGATAACGACGCTTAAACACTTTACTCGCGATTACCCAAATGCAGCTTACTCCCACATGCGATTATCGCAAGGCTACACTGCTGACAAACAGTTTAAAGAAGCCGTTACCAGCATGACACACGCACTAGAACTTGCTAAACAGAACTCGCGTGACCCATTGTTAATCGATGCACTGCAAGATATGGTGAATGAAGCACAAGAAAATTTGTAGCTGATTTAATTCCAAGCGCTTTTTAGCTAACGATAATTACGAGCTTCGCTCGTCCCGTCAGCAAGCTGTACGCCTACAATTAGAACCAAACTCGGTATTAAGGTTTATTGTAAACGCCGAGCTTGCTCGCGTGAAAAGCATAGCTTTTTAAAGACATTAGCCTATAAACAAAAAAACCGATGTTTAAACTAAACATCGGTTTTTCTTTGGCTGAAAGCTGATAGCTAAAAACTGACTGCTTGTCTTTATCACTTCCCTATCGCTTCTTTGGCGAACAGGTGCTTTATAGGCCCAAGATTATCAACCAGCGATAGCCCGACTCCGCGAATCAGCTTTTTAACTGGGTTTGCACCTTCAAATAGCTCTTTTAGCCCTTGCATCATGGCGATGTGTTTTTGTGCGTCGAGCTTACGGGTACGTTCGTAATCACGCAGTCTCCGAGTACTTGCAAACTCCTCGCTATCCCTTGTTAATAACTCAATTAAATAAGCGGCATCTTTTAGGCCTAGGTTCATACCGAGCCCTGCTAATGGATGAATGGTATGCGCTGCATCGCCCATTAACACCACCTTGCCATTAACCCATTGTTGGGCGTAACGCATTTTAAGTGGGAATGCGACGCGCTTACTTTGCACTTCGCATAAACCACATTGGCCATCTATGGCAGCCATAACTGCTTTATTAAAGGCGGTGTCGTCCATTGCTAACAATTCATCGCAATGATTGGGGCTGGTTGACCACACAATTGAATGAGTATGCTCATCGCTTAGTGGTAAAAACGCTAGTGGCCCGGTTGGTAAAAACACTTGGCGTGCGGTATTTGCATGTGACTCTTTGGTTTTAACTGTCGCTACTAACGCATGGTGATCGTAATCTTTAAAGCTCAGCGCCATATTAAACTGTTTACGAATCGCTGAATTTGCGCCATCAGCCGCCACCAGCAACTTAGCAATAATAGGTTCGCCAGTTTTTAAATTAATAAATACATCAGACTCACTTTGATGTATTTGCTGATACTCGGTATCAAACATCAGTGTGGCATTACTTTGTTGCTCAAGCTCTTTTATTAGCGCAAAGCGAATAATATCGTTTTCAACTATGTGCCCTAAATGCTCAAGCTCAAGTTGCTCGTTATTAAAGGCTATTTTTCCAAAGCTGTCGGCATCACGAACATCCATGTGCGTATAAGCACAAGCACGCTCAGCTATTATGTGTGGCCATACATTTAATTGCTCCAGTAAGGTCTGGCTGGCAATACTTAGTGCACTAACTCGTAAGCCATAATCATCACTCGGTGGAGCTTGAGTTGGCGCAGCATCTAACACAGCCACGCTAATATTCGCTTTAGCAAGCCCGAGCGCCAGCGTTAACCCAACGCAGCCACCACCCACTATACAAACCTGTACTTGTTTCATAAACGTGTACCTTGTTTAACTTGACCCATTAATTGTTTTGCTAATGGGGCTTTTAATGCAGGAAATAAATCCATTGAAAATAGCCCAATACTTCGACCAAGCGCTAACACCCGTGATGAGTTTGAAAAAAGTCGAACCAAGGCATCGGTCAATGTCATCACAGTGTTTATATCATCACTGCGCTTAATTGAATATTGACGAGTAAAAGCATAGCTACCTAAATCATGTTCACTGTTTGCCATTAAGTTACTCAGCACTTGTACGTCGCGCAGCCCTAAATTAAAGCCTTGTCCTGCAATTGGGTGAATGGCGTGTGCTGCGTTACCTATTACCACAGTACGATGCGCCGTTAACGATTCTATTTGCCCATAAACCAGTGGATAACTGGCGCGCATACCGACTTTTATAAACTGCCCAGCACGATAACCAAAGGCAGTTTGCAGCGCACTTATAAAGTCTGGTTCACTTAGCGACATATACTGCTCAATATGTTCTTGGCGCATACACCATACTAACGAATAGCGGTTATTACTCATGGGTAATAAAGCCATAGGTCCATTTTGGGTAAACCGCTCAAACGCCTGATGATGGTGCCCACCAGCGACTTCTATATTGGCAATAATCGCACCTTGTTCATAAGGCTGGGTATTGAAGCCGAGCCCCAATAAATTACGAGTTGGCGACTGTGCACCGTCGGCAATCACCAACAGCTTAGCACTCAGTTTTTCACCACTTTGTAATGTAAGTTCATTACTATCGGCATTTTGTTTTATCGCTGTTACGCTATCTGGGCAAAAAAGCGATATGTTTGATTGCATTAAACGCTGATGCAGCGCTCTGCCAAATGGGTTTACCTCTACCACATAACCTAATGAGGGTTTTGCAAACTCATCACACTGTATATGGGTTTTACCAAAGTGCCCTTTGTCTGACACACTCACTTTTTTTATGGCTGCAGCATAGGGAGCGTTCATTTCAAATAAATTGAGGCTTTGTAAATACTCTACCGACTGCTGGGCAAGTGCGATACTTCTGTCATCAAAGCTTGGATGATAATCAGTGGTTACTTGATTTGCTTCAATTACAGCAATATTTAAGCTGGGATTTTTTTTACTTATACTTAGAGCACAACTTGCGCCGACTAAACCACCACCAATTACTACAATATCAAACTGCTTAGCCACTTTTATCTCCAAGCTTATGCGTTTTTAGCGCTTTGCATTAACGCTTCTATTTCACTAATTGTTTTAGGCACGCTAATGGTTAAGTTGTCGTGACCTGAATCAGTTACTAATAAGTTATCTTCAATACGAATACCTATACCTTGGTATTTTTGAGGCGCATTTGAGTCTTTACTAATATACAGCCCAGGCTCAATGGTTAGCACCATACCCGGCTCTAAGACACGCTCTTGGTTATTAACCTTGTAATCGCCCACATCATGAACATCAAGCCCTAACCAGTGACCAAGACCATGCATGTAGTATTCTTTACAGGCACCTTGTGCCATTAACTCATCAAAATCGCCGGTTAAAATACCTAAATCAAGTAACCCTTGGGTTAGTACTTGCATAGCGAGTTTATTTGCCTGAGATAAAAGGCCACCGGGTTTTATTTCGCTAAATGCAATTTCTTGCGCTTTAAGTACAATATTATAAAGCGCAGCTTGCTCAGTGCTAAATTTACCGTTAACGGGGAAGGTACGTGTTATATCGGCGGCGTAGCCTTGTAGCTCACAGCCTGAATCAATCAGTACTAAGTCGCCATTGTTTAATACGTCGCTATTTTGGGTGTAGTGCAAAATATTGGCGTTATCGCCACTGCCGACAATAGTGCCATAAGCAGGATGTGGCGCCCCATTCATAGCATAGTGATGATGAAGCTCTGCCTCTAGTTGAAACTCGGTTGCGCCAACGTGGGAAAAACGCATGGCTCGCATGTGTGCTCGAGCGCTTATTTCACAGCCCTCACGCATAATGTTAATTTCGCCTGGCGATTTAAATAAGCGCATTTCATGCAATAAAGGGCGAATATCTTTAATTGTACTCGGTGCTGTATCCCCTTTTTTAGGGGCACTGCGCAAAGTGTTAAGCATTGAAAATACTTTGCCATCAAAGGCAGGATACGTCCCTTGTGCATAAAATAAAATCTGTTGGCCGTTCACCAAATTCAATAATTGTTCATTTAGCGCACTAAGTGCATAAGTTTTGTCGAATAAGTATTCGCTTTGTGCTTTTTCAAAACCAATGCGTCTGCCGTGCCATACCTCTGCAAGTTTGTCTTTATCTAAACAAAATAATAGTGAGGGTGTATCACTGTTTTTGCAAAGCACCAACACGGCATCGGGTTCGTTAAAACCAGTTAAGTAAAAAAAGTCACTGTCTTGTCGAAACGGATAATGAGTATCACGGCTACGCGTGAGCTCCGTTGCAGCGGGAATTATAGCAATACTGTTATTATCCATTGCCGCCAATAAACGCTCGCGGCGCGCTTTAAACTCTGACTTTTGTATTTCAACCATTAATAACTAACCCATTACTTTTATTGTGTTGCTCAATTAATGCAGTGTTTTTTTGTTGCTTTGTGGATTTTGCTCTTTGCCTAGCTCAGCAAAACACAATAGCGCCGATACACGGACGTACTCAATCACTTCATGGAGTGCTTGGCTATCTTCTTCGGTTTCTTCAAAGGTTGTATCTAGGCGTGTAATCTCGCTAAAGTCGCTGATCACTTCTTTTACATCTGCCGACAGCTTGCCATAATCTTTTTGCTTTAAGCCAAAACCCAACATAAACCCAGCTACCCATGATACGAGCCCGTTAGCCTGATCGATGAGTGTTTCGTCATCACTAGGTAAAAACAAGTCAAATTGAAACTCTTCGTTATTAAAACTTTCAACCACTTGTTGATAAATTTGGCCAAAAAACTGTTTTAAATCGTTGCTAAACGACTCGCCATCATTAAATACATCGCTCAGTAAGCCTAAGTATTCTTTATCGTCAATGCTTAGCCCACAAGCAAGTAAGCCGCTAATAACGCCATGCGCTTCTGCGGGTGATACAAATATTTCATTTTTCTCTAAAAGAAGTTGGGCTTTTTCGTAATCTGGTAAGTTATTCATAATGACGTCTTCGCTTTGCTAATTAAAGCAATGCTACCACTCGATAAAAAGCAACTCCAATGAATTCTATGACTGAGGTCAAAAGCAAGCGATTGAAAAGCAAATTGAGTTCAAAAAGCAATCTTAAAAGTAAATACAAGATTAAATGTGGAGGAAAACTGAGCGAACAGTTTAATTTTTTACGATTGGGGTTTAAGGATTGGAATATGTCTTATATACTAAATTTGTTCCCTGGGGTGCAGGAGCTTGGTTAAGTCCCTGAGCCGATAAATTTTATACCAGGATTTTTGTTCGTTTACTATTGTGCAAGCTCGGCATGTACCGAGAAGCCTACGGTAAACCGCAGATTTCCGCCCTGAAACCTCAAGGTTTCAGGACTGACACCGGGCACCGCATTCTCGGGGAACACCTTCCTTTATAGCTTAGGTTCTCAAGCATTTCTTTATAACTAAATATTCCCTATCTTTCGTCTTTAAATATATCGAACTGCGTTTCCACAGCCCGATATTAAACTTATTTCTAACACCTATCCCTTTGTCTTTTTAATGCCTAACACTACTTAAACCAACCTTGAAAGCGCTCCATCAGCATATAGTTAACGGGAACAAGTAATAAGGTTATAAAAGTCGCAAATATAATCCCAAATCCTAAGCTTACTGCCATAGGTATTAAAAACTGCGCCTGAGTCGCCTTTTCAAACAGCAGCGGCATTAAACCTATAAAAGTGGTTAAACTGGTGAGCATAACCGGGCGAAAGCGCGATGCGCCAGCAAGTTTAACTGCCTCTATTAAATCGCCACCTTCGCTGCGTTTTTTATTAATGAAATCGACTAATACAAGCGAATCGTTCACTACAACCCCTATTAACGCAAGCATACCTAGTAGGCTCATAATGGTTAAATCCATACCCATTATCCAGTGCCCTACTACTGCGCCAATCATGCCAAATGGAATAACACTCATAACAATAATTGGTTGCATGTATGACTTAAACGGAATGGCCAATAACGCATAAATTATAAAAAACACAAACACTAACGCCCAAGCCAGTGAGCCAAACGACTCTCTTTGCTCTTTGGCTTCACCTTCGAGTTTGTAATCAACACCTGGGTATTGCTGCATTAACTCGTCTAAATATTGTGCTAGGTCGGCTTGAAGCACCGTCATGTTGGTGTTGTTTTTTTCAATATCAGCCGTCACGTTTAGTGTGCGATAACGATCAATACGGTTTATGGTTGATGGGCTTTGCCCTGCCGTAAGCGTTGCCACATGCGACAATGGTACAGAACCGCCATCGGGAGTATTTATTAGTATGTTTTGTAAATCAGCTACAGAGCGGCGCTCATCAATAGGTAAACGTACCATTACACGCACGTCGTCTCGTCCGCGTTGAATACGCTGAACCTGCGAGCCAAAAAACGAATTTCGCACTTGCCCTGCTACATTTACACGATTTAAACCAAGCGCCAAACCTTGTTGCGTAAGCTCTATACGCAACTCTTCTTTACCGTCAGACATACTGTCGGCAATATCAAACACCGTTGGGTACGTTGCTAAACGATTTTTAATATTATCAGCCACATCTTGCAATATTGTTAGTGAAGTACCACTTAGTTGAACGTCTATTGGGTCTGAACTTCGGCCAATTTCAGCTCTAAATGTTAGGCTTTCAGCGCCAGGAATAACACCAATTAAATCGCGCCATTCACTTGCAAGCTCGCGTGAGCCTATGTCTGATTCACGCTGCTCAGCAGGTGTTATCTCAAAGCGTACCGCTCCGGAGTTAGACGCACCACCGCGTCCGCCTGTAGTGGCTAATATATTTAAAATAACGCTTTCGCCTGTATTAGGATCGCGATATTTGTCTTGTAATTGCTGCGCTTTTTCGGACATATCAATCACGTATTTATTGGTTACTTCAAACGGTGTACCTGTTGGCAGTGTTAGATTGACTCGTACAGTTTCGCTAGGAATTCGTGGGAAAAAGATAAACTTAGTCCAACCACTGGTGATCATGGTTAAAATAATAAAAAATACCCCCACAAATAAACTAACCGTTGCTAGTTTATGGCGTAAAGCAGTGTTTAATATAGGTTGGTAATATTTTAAAATTGCACTTTCAAAGCCATCTGCAAAGCGTTGCTGAATCGCTTCAAGCTTAGATGGTTCACCTTTTTGATGGCGTAGTTTTATGTATTTTAAATGTGCTGGTAACACAAATTTAGATTCAATTAGCGAGAACAATAAAACTGGAATAACGACTACCGGAATTTGTGCAAATAAGGCGCCGCGCGCGCCTTCAATAAATGCTAAAGGTAAAAAGGCAGCAACAGTCGTCAGTACACCAAAGGTAACCGGAGTCGCAACTTCTTGAGTACCCAATATAGCAGCCTGCTCACCCGATTTTGCCGTTTTTAAATGGGTATACACGTTCTCGCCGGTTACTATGGCGTCATCAACTACAATACCAAGTACTAAAATAAAGCCGAATAAGCTCATTATATTTAACGTTACACCAAAAATTGGCATCGCGATAAATGCGCCCATAAACGATACTGGAATACCAATAAACACCCAAAATGCAATTGCTGGGCGTAAAAATAGCGTGAGTAGTGCCAGTACTAAAATACCACCCTGTAAAGCATTACTGGTTAAGGTGGCGATACGGCTTTTAACTAGCTCTGAATCGTCGTCCCAATAACTTAGTTTAAAACCTTGTGGTAGCGTGGCTTGCTGTTCTTCAATGTAGTTTTTAACATCGTCTGCCACGGTTATCGCGCTTTGCGGGCCAATTCGGTAAACGTCTATAAACGCCGCTTGCTTACCATTAAAACGGGTGCGTACTGGCGTTTCTTCAAAATCGTCTTTAATTGTAGCAATATCACCTAAGCGGATAATCGTTCCGTCGGCTTGGTTTTTTACTACTATGCTGGCAAATTCGTCTTTACGGTAAGCCTGCCCTTTCGAGCTGATCAGTACGTCTCCACCTTCTGTTTTTAAGTTACCGGCAGAAATATCAGAACTCGAATTAGCAATCGCACTCGATATTTGCGCAAGGCTCAGGTTATATTGGCGAAGTGTGTCTTGGCTAACTTCAATGGCTAACTCGTAGTCTCGTACACCACTTAGCTCTACCTGGGTTACATTAGGCAAACGCAGAATTTGATCTCGCACTGTTTCTGCGTATTCACGCGTTTCTTTTTCGCCGTAATCGCTTGATACGGTAACGGCTATTACTTCTCTTTTGCGCTCAGCCAGCGCAACAATTGGTTTTTCTGCATCGCCAGGAAAAGTATTAATCGCATCCACTCGGCTTTTAATATCAGCCAACAGTTCACGAGGATCGTAACCACTTTCAACCTCAATGGTTACAGAGCCTGAGCCCTCTGACGAGCGGCTAAATATTTGTTTAATGCCCTCTAGGTCTTGCACGGCCTCTTCTATACGAATTGTTACACCCTGCTCTACATCTTCAGGGGTTGCACCACGCAGGCTAACACCTACGCTTATCATGTCTGTTTCGAAAGACGGAAACACCTCAAGTGGTATTTTACTCGATAAACTAAATAGTCCCGACAACAACAAAGTTACTAACAATAAATTGGCAGCAACATGGTTTTTGGTAAACCAAGCAATCATGCTTTATCTCCTTGCTTGGCCGCGCGACGTTTTTTTATTAACTCTTCAACACTAATACCAAGCTCTTTTGCTTTTTGCTCTAGCTGCTCACGAGTCGGGCGCTTATTTTTAGGTACTTTTTCTTTTGGCTCTTCACCTAAAATACTCACTTTAGTGCCTGAGCTTACTTGCCCTAGCGGCGTAACAACTAATTTATCGTTCGCTTTTAAACCGGTTTTGATCATTGCTTGATTGGCGTTTTGCCATGCAAAAGTAACGTCTTTACGCTTTAATACATCACCTTCAACCACATAAACATAAGTACCTTGGTAAATTGTGCTGTTAGGAATGATCAACGCATTTTGCACCGTTTTACCCGCTATTTGCGCCTTAATGTATTGCCCTATTTTAATTGGATACTGATTACTGGCGGTTGATTTATATGGGTCGTCTATTTTTGCTACCACGTAAAGTTGCTGCGCGTTTTGGTCAATAGCGCCCTCGGTGCGTGCCAATTGGCCTTGCCATGTTTGCTCCCCCACTAAATCAGAACTAAATTTAACTAACGAACCCGCTTGGTTTTTAGCACCATTACGGTATTGCTCTGGCAGGTTAACAAACGAAAGGTCTTTATTTTTTATTGGTAAGCGAATTTCAACACTATCAATAGCGTAAATAGTGGCAAGTTGGGTATTGTTACTCACTACTTGACCTAAATCGACACTACGACTCAGTATGCGCCCAGCATAAGGTGCGGTAACCTTTGTACGCTCTAAATCAAGCTCTGCTTTTTCAAGAGCAGCTTGAGCCGATAGCACTTGTGCTTGCGCAGCTGCTAATTGCGGCTCACGTAATACCAAGCTGCTAGCTTGGCTTGAACCACCAAGGCGCTTCCAATCAGTCAGTGCTTGTTGCCCGCGGGCCTTTTCTTCTAATAAGCTTTGCTCTGCTGTGAGCAAGTTAGCTTGTGCAGATTTAACCTCTGCCTGATGATCTCTATCATCTAGCTTTAATAACACGTCGCTTTTTTCAAAAAAGCCACCTTCTCTAAACTCATCGCTCACTTCAATTATTTGCCCAGATGCTTGAGCAACAAGTAAGCTTTGTGTTCGAGGTTTTACTGTACCGTAGCTGTCTATCATTACTTGATAACTTTGAGGCACAAGCTCAAGTACAGATACACTAATTGCTGCTTTTGGTGCTGAACTAAAGCGTCTCGCCTCTGGCGGATTACTCTTAATAAAAAATACAATTAAAAGAGCGGTAACAACAACCGCGGCTGGAATAATAATTTTAGCTGTTTTAGTGTTCATCGTTATTGCTCTTTAAGTCGCTTGACGGTTTTTCAAAATCACCACCGAGGGCAACATGTAGGTTAATTCTATTTGCGATTAATTGGTTTTTAATTTGTATTAATGAACTTTGCGCATCGAATGAGCGACCTTGTGCATCCAATACTGTGGTGTAAGTTACTAAGCCACTTTGATATTGCTCAAACGATAACTGCTCGGCCGCAAGTGCATTTTTTTGTGCTTCGAGGGTGCTGGTGTACTGCGCTTTTAAAGACTGCTGCTGCGATATCGCATTTTCTACATCAGCAAATGCATCGTACAAGGTTTGTAAATATTGCTGTTCTTGCTTTTGCGCATTCAGGCGTGCAATTTCTTCATTGGCTTGTAAACGTCCTCCCTCAAAAATAGGTGCCGAAATACTTCCGAGTAAAGACCATGCGAGGCTTGAAGGAGAAAACAAATCACTCAGCCTATCTGTACTATCACTTAAGCTTGCAGTTAAATTTAAACTAGGAAAGCGCTGTTTATGCGCATAAGCCAATGACGCATCGGTAGCTAATAACTCATACCAACTGGCAAGTAATGCGGGCTTTCGGGTAATAAGTTCAGATGGAATTCCCAGTGGGATTTCTGTGTTAATAACCGGTAAGTCATTACTTGCTGCAATAGCCCCTTTTGGGTACTCGCCTAGTAAGCGTTCAAGCACTCGCGCTGCACTTGATAGGCTCGCTGTTTGAGTGGCAATGCGTGAGCGTTCGTTATTTAGCTCATTGCGGGCTAAATAAACATCGAGCGCTTCGTTTATACCTTGGCGGTAACCCGATTCAATTATATCGAGATTTTGCTTAGCATTTTCTTCACGGCGTTTGTATAAATCAAGCAGCTGCTGCGCAGACACAACATCAAACCAGCCTTGTACAACATCTGAAACCAGTTGCTGTTTAGCTTGTTCAAAACGCGCTTTTTGAGCTAAATATGAAAGGTTAGCTTCTCGTTTTGAATCTGACAGCTTACCCCATAAGTCAACTTCGTAATTTAAGTTTAAGCTGACAGAGCTGGCATTATTATAGCTAACAGGCCGGTTATTTTTGCTTCGGCTAGTACGCGAAGATAAATCTAAACTAGGCCAAAGAGCTGATCCGGTTACTATTAGTTGCTGTTTAGTAATAGCGACATCATAGCTGGTTTGTAATAGTTGTTGGTTGTTTTTAAGCGCTTGTTCTACGTATTTGTTAAGTAATGGCGTGTGTAGTTGAGTTAACCATTCATCATCCACTTTTAATACAGAACTTGATGCTTGTTGTTGCCACTGCTGTGGTAAATTATTTGGAGTTTGTTCGCGCTGCGATTGGTTTAAGTTACTCGCACAACCGCTCAACACTATAATGCTTATTGCTAATAAAGATGGCTTATATTGCCACATCATGTTTAAACCTGATCAATGCTATTTATGAATGTTATTCAATCACTTTAGCAAACTTTGCTCAATTGACTTTACATAACATTACATAGCTTGCGGTGAAATTGTAAGTTCACTCAATGCGCTAAGTGTTAATACAACTATCAAAAACAAATGAGCAAGCTAACTTTTAATCAGAGAATTAATTTTAACTCTTAAAAAGTTGATATAGAAAATACGGCAGAGTTTGCTATTGGCATTACACCAGCTAAAGCGGAATAAAAATATAAATATATTTGCATATGGAACGCGGTTTAATGCTGCGCCGAACTTAGGACAAAAACAAAAAAGCCTCGCATATGCGAGGCTTTGTATACATTCTTTCGACTAACCGAGTCGACGGGTAACTTGAACAGACTACTGATTACAGTTTCTTTTTCTAGCTACATTGTAAATGGTGCCGACTAACCGAGTCGAACGGTTGACCTACTGATTACAAGTCAGTTGCTCTACCAGCTGAGCTAAGTCGGCACACAAAACAAAAAGCCTTGCATGAGCAAGGCTTTATATAAATGGTGCCTCGACCCGGAATCGAACCAGGGACACGAGGATTTTCAATCCTCTGCTCTACCAACTGAGCTATCGAGGCACTTAAACAGTGCTAGTGAACTCA
>NZ_PNDJ01000060.1:0-26481 GCF_005887255.1 Pseudoalteromonas sp. S1609
AGATATCAGCTATCAGCTATCAGCTAAAATAATAAAAGCCGTACTTGAATAATCAAGTACGGCTTTTATTTACTGCCACTTTATTTGTATATTTTTGCTTAATGAGCTTTTTACTTGCAGATGATTAGCCTCAATTAATGCAGTTGTGTTCTCTGTAATCTGGGCAAATAAACCGTCCGCCTCGCA
Organism: Pseudoalteromonas sp. S1609; assembly: GCF_005887255.1. Lineage (GTDB taxonomy): Bacteria > Pseudomonadota > Gammaproteobacteria > Enterobacterales > Alteromonadaceae > Pseudoalteromonas. The sequence goes on from NZ_PNDJ01000060.1 coordinate 187, forward strand.
ACTTATATTATCCAACCCTATCCATGCATTTCGATTGGAGTTCTTAGCGGCATATAAACAATGATCAGCAATGTCAACGACCCGCTCCCAACTCAATGCTTGAGGCCTATTGGGTAGAAATGGGTAGCTTGCAAACCCAATAGAGCAGGTTTTATTAATCGTTTCGCTATCACTAATTTTAAAAGCGTGTTTTTCTATAGCCGCTCTAAGTCTTTCGGCTAATTCAGCGGCATTATTACGTTCTGAAAAACGTGCAACGACTAAAAACTCCTCTCCGCCCCATCTAACACAATAATCTAACTCTCTAAATATCTGCTTTAAAACGTCCTTTATCTGCATTAATACGGCATCTCCGGCAGTATGGCCATAAACATCGTTAACTCGCTTAAAGTGATCAATATCAATAAGGAAAAAAATTAGATCGGCATCTTTAATAGTTGCTAGTGTTTTTTGCTCGCTGTGTTCAAAGTATTTACGATTGACCAGCTCTATATCAGCAAGTAAGTTATTGGCTAAAAATCGTCTATTGTAGAGTCCGGTTAATTCGTCGATAACACTTAACTTTACTAACTCTGCATTCGCTTGTTGTAACCCTAAAGTACGCTCTGCCACTTTAAGCTCTAGTTGCTCGTTTACTTTTTTAATAAAGTGCACTTTTTTATATTGCGCGCGCACAAATAACCAAATAGCCAACACAACTAAGACTACATAACCGGTGTAAGCCCACCACGACAACCAGGGTGGCGGTAGCACTTTGATTTTTAATGCTGTAGCAGTTTCATTCCAAACCCCATAAGGATTACTCGCTTTAACACGTAAAATATACTCCCCAGTAGGTAAATTAGTATAAGTTGCACGACGGTTTTTATAATCCGTTTTTATCCACTCGTTATCTAAACCAGCCATTTGAAATGCATATTGGTTTTTTTTCGAATTAGAAAAATACAGACCACTAAACTCAAAAGTAACTAAGTTTTGCTTATGAGTTAACGTTATTTCAGAAGTACTGTGAATTGCTTTTTCGAGGCTATATCCAGATCTAATGTTATTCACAATCTCTGTTTGGGTAGCCGTTTTACGTTTAACTTCACCTACTGGTACCGACTTATTCGACAGCAACATATCAGTAAAAACCACCTTTGGAGGTCGACTATCAATTTTAATATCATTTGGATAAAAACGATTAAACCCGTTAATACCACCAAAAAACAACTCGCCCGTTTTACTTTTAAATGAGGCATCTGCATTAAATTCATTGCTCTGCAAGCCGTCGCTAACGTTATAATTTTTAAAGCGTTTTGTTTTAGTATTTAAGTGCGAGAGTCCTTGGTTAGTGCTCAGCCAAATACCAGTATTATCTTCTTCAATTCGGTAAATGACATTATTTGCTAAGCCATCTTCTTCAAAATAATGAGTGAAACTTCCCGTTGCCTTATCAAGTAAATTTAAACCACTGGCTGTCCCTACCCAAATATTACCTAAATGGTCTTCTTTGATTGCGTAGACGGTATTATGACTTAAGCTTCGAGGGTTAGTATCTTGATGAGTGAAGTGAGTAAACGTTTGTGTATCAGGATTAAAATGATTAATTCCTTTCCATGTACCTAACCAAAGGTGACCACGACGATCCTCGGTGATCACTCGGATGGTATCATCATTTAAACTATTACTATTATTTGGATCATGATTGTAGTGAACAAACTGCTCTGTAAGAGGATTAAAACGACTCAATCCTTGCCATGAGCCTAACCATAAATATCCATCGCGATCTTCTGTTATTACACTAATAGCTTCTCCACGAACACTATTTATATTACTTGGATCATGGCGGAAGTGCTTAAATTTCTCTGTTGAAGGATCAAAACGACTTAACCCTCCTTGATCGGCCCCAAGCCACAAATAGCCTTGCTTATCTTGGGTTATTGCGTAAATACGATCGTCGTTTAAACTGTTGCTGCTGGTGTCATCATGTCGATAATGAGTAAACTTCTCAGAAGCTGAATTAAATTTATTAAGCCCACCTCCCCATGTACCTATCCATAATGACCCCTCACGGTCTTGGGTAATTGCTCTGATCATATTATGGCTAAGGCTGTAAGGGTCTGTTCTTTGATGGTTGTAATGGGTAAACTGCCTAGCAATTGAATTTGAACGATTGAGACCTCCGCCGTCCATTCCTACCCACAAGTTATCATGCTGATCGTAAATAATTGCTCTAACAATATCGTTGCTTAAACTATTAGGATTTGTTGCATCATAACGATAATGAGTAAATTGTTTCTTGGTAATATTAAAATAATTAAGCCCACCACCTAGCGTAGCTAGCCATAGATTACCCTGTTTATCGGGCGTAATTGCATCGACATTGTTATCACTTAAACTGTTGTCGTTATTTGATTGATATTTATAATGGGTAAACTTTTTTTCTACTAAATTAAAATAACTTAAACCGCTACCACGTGTTCCTATCCACAAGTTATCTAAATCATCTATATGAATGGCACTAATAGTATTATTGCTAAGACTATTTATTTGATTAGGCTGATGACTATAATGGCTAAACAGTCCTGTTTTTGGACTGAAATGGTTAAGGCCCCCATTCCATGTTCCTATCCAAAGTGAGCCGTTATCATCCGAAGTTATAACACTAATCGCGTCATCGCTAATACTATTTTTAGTATCAGCTTGATGGCGATAATGAGTAAACTTTTTGGTACTGGGGTTAAACCGATTCAGGCCACCTTTATCTGTTCCAATCCATATATTGCCTTGCGAGTCTTGGGTAATAGCGTGCACTGAGTTATCGCTTAAACTATTTGCATCGTTTGGATCATGCATATAACGGATAAACCGCTCAGTAGTAGGATCAAAACGGTTAATACCACCTCCTCGTGTGCCTATCCATAATTCACCGTCTTTACCTTGAGTAATTACCTTAATATAGTTATTTGATAACGAATACAAATCATCTTTCTGTTTTTTAAAGACCTTAAACTCATAACCATCGTAACGCGCAAGGCCTTCCTCAGTTCCGATCCATAAAAACCCTTGCTGATCTTGTAAAATCGCTTTTGCACTACTTTGTGGTAACCCATTTTCTATTGATAAGCGCTCAAAACGCACAGCAGGACCTGCAGCTAATACAGATGGGATCGAAAACACAATAACAAGCCACATTATGCACAAATACTTTATTTTTTTACTCAAACAGAAAACTCCAATTACCAGGGGCTGTTGTATTTCAGAATTAAAACTTGTTTCACCGAGGGGAGACTTTATCACGCTACGAGTTGGTAACTTAGTAGGCGAAGAAAATAAGCAGGCAAAGCTGCAGCGTCAAGCCCATGTCCCTTAGCAGAATCCAAGCAATCACCTTTCATTTAAAATAGTAGGTTACTTTACAAATATATATAATATTTAATTAATAAAGACACAAAAAAGCGCGAGCTAAACTCACGCTTTCATTATTTAACATGTAAAGTCTGGTTAATAACTAGTGCTTATTTGCCTTTAACTTCTAAGTTTATAAACTTAACCAGCTCTTCAGGTTGCCCTGCTAATATCATTAGCTGCTGATTTACTTCCATCATGGTTTTACCTTCCGGTAGTTTAGCCGAGACACTAAGCGAATTTAGGCCTTTAGCAAAGTCAGTTAATGCTTGTGCTATTTCTTCGGTTACCGGCGCTTGTTGTAACTGTTGAGCCAGCATCATTTGCATTTGCTCTAGTGTCATACCTTGTTTGGCTAGCTCACTTTCTAGCAAAGTACTTAACTCACCTTGATTATCGAGCATTACACTCAAAGTACGTGGCTCTAACTTGCTCATTGCTTGCATAATAAGTGTTTGCTGTTGTAACTCTTGCTCATAAGTAAGCGGGGTATCACCTGCTGTTTGCTGAGCTTTGCTTATTTCTAGTGAAGCATCCATAAGCGCTTTAGAATTAGCCAGTCCCATATTCATATCAATGCTGGCAATATCGTTGGCGTGTAGTTTAACAACTATATCGCTGTTTCCAGATTGTTCATCGTAATCTAATGATGAGTGTAAATCATAACTGGCCGAGGCAAGTTGTGTATTTGTATCTGCTGGCAGTGTAGCGACAAAACCTTCATCAAATTGGAAATTCTTTAGTGTAAAAGCAGTATGTGGCGATATTTTATCGGTTTCGTAACCTGTTACTTCCACATGCTCAACTGTGGCAATATTTTTACCCTCAGGGCTAGTCACTTCTATATTGCTAATAGCAACACTATTTGAAATAACACTCGCCGATAGCTCTGCATAGTTAAAGCTTGCACCTGTTTGCTCGCTAACCAAAGCCAACTGCTTATCAACCTCAGCGCGTACCTCTTGGGTTGCTACATAGTTTGCATAGCTTACGCCACCCACACCTGCAGCAATAATCGCGGCTGTAATCACTAATTTCTTCATGTTATTTCCTTATTCTGTATATAAGCGGTATTACTCTAAAGAGTAACATTGCTCGGCAGTCGCTGTAAGCGTTAATTTATTAAGCTAAGTAGCTCGTGCACTGTTTTAACTGGCGTTATTTTAGCACCTAGCCCTTCCATGGATTTATGGTAATTACGAAATGGGATAAATATTTCAGTAAACCCATGTTGCGCCGCTTCTTTAACACGGGGCACACCACTGTCGATTGGGCGTACATCACCATTTAAACTTAACTCTCCCATAATACAGGTGGTTCGTGGAACAACGAATTCGTTTAAACTACTCAAAAGTGCAGTAACAAGCGCTAAGTCAATACAGGTTTCTGATTCATCAATTTTTAAACCACCGACAATATTAAAAAACGTATCGTGGAATATTTTGGTTTTAGTGTGCTTACGTAAAATACCGGTAAGCATTTTAATCCGATTCATATTTAAACCAACACATACTCGCTGTGGAAACTCTGCCTCGGTTTCTGTGGTTAAACACTGAATTTCAAGTAGTAAATTACGATTTCCCTTACGAATACAGGTAATCGTCGACCCTGGTGACTCGGTGGTTGAACCCGATAAGAAAATTTCACTGGGGTTATCAACACTGAGCATTCCGCGTTCACACATTTTAAAAATACCGACAGTATCTATATCACCAAAGCGATTTTTATTAGCGCGTAGGGTGCGCACTTGACCATCGTTGGTATCAATATGTAACAGTGCATCAACTATATGTACTAGAGTTTGCGGGCCGGCTATTTCATTATTCTTATTTACGTGAGCAATAATAAACATAGTCACGTCGTTTTGCTTACAGTACTGTGTTAATGCCTGAGCAGCACTTTTCACCTGAGAAGGCGAACCAGGGCTACCATTTGCGGTATCGGTAACAACTGCTTGAATGGAGTCAATAACGGCAAATTTAATTTTGTTTTTATCAAGCTCTTCAATAATAGTTTCAACACTGGTCTCAGACAGTAAATAAAGTTCATCTTCGTTGTAATTAAGCTTTAACCGGTTAACCCTGTTTTTAAACTGCGACAGGGACTCCTCAGCAGTACAGTAAAGTGATGGCATACGCTGAGACATTCTTGCCACTAAATCAGATAGCAGCGTTGTTTTACCCGCCCCAGGATCGCCAGAAATAATATTAACTGAGCCGGTGGTTACACCACCGCTTAGCACACGATCTAGTTCACCAATTTCAGTAAGCTGTTTTTCAGCCTCTGCAGTGGCTACATCATTAATCTTTTTAGAACCACCGCCAATGCCACCGGCATAACCACCTACACTGGCACGAGCAGCTACCTTTTTGTTTTGCCCTGCAGAGGGTTTAAACTCTGCTAAAGTGTTCCATGCGCCACAGCGACACTGGCCTTGCCAACGTTGATAGTTCATGCCACATTCTGTACAAACAAACTCTACTTTTGCCGCTTTAACCATTTAAAACCTTACCTACTATTCTTTATTTTGAAATACACAGTGTTAAGCGCTTATTTTGCCATTGCTGGCTCTACCTTAGCAACAACGTCTTGTGGATCAGCGCATTTAGTATCACACTCACAGTATGCTAATGTAGTTTCACTTAACCTACTTTAGGGCATGTTTCTTGCTTTAAAAAACTAATTAACCCTTGCCAATTAATTGGCTATTAGAGAATAACAATAAATAACCTGAACTCTGGTTAAGATATTTACTAACATATTGAGTCAAAATAGATATTTGTGCTTATTTTTCTCTAGCTAGAGATTTTTAGTGAAAACAAGGCGAAATTACGCGTCAATAGCTCGCCTATTGCAAGTAAATTCAACGCAGTTAGCGCTGAAAATAGCTGCTTGAGATGGATTTATTATCCGGAGTTCAGGTTAAACACAAAGTATAGTTACGCATAGTATTATGGCCGCATTTGGCGGCTTTGCGAGATTCGATTTATTAAATATTCTAATAAATAATTGTAACAGTATACCTACTTTTTAAATTAGACGGTGACGATTTATAAATGGCTGATGACGTATTGCTTAAGCATGAAGCGCTTGTAGATGAATTAAAACAGTATTTAGGAAATCCTAAATTTGATCTCATTTTCAAGACAAAAACCGCCGAGTTAACTAAACCCGAGCAGTTTTTAATAAAAATGGAAATGTCGCGTTTATCTCAGCCGATAGACCGTTTTATTGATCTGCGTAGTTTAGTCACTGGTCAAGTAAAACCTTATGAATACAAAGGCAAGCAGCACTTTATGGATGACACCGCTATTGAAGTATTCGAAGCGGCTATAAAACAACATAAAGACTATACTCTTGCAGTATACGAAGCAGTAATGAATACCGAAAATAATTATCGCGTATTACAACAAAAATCAACGACTACCCCACCTAAAGAAATTGAATCATCGCGCGAATTGTCTACCGATGTAATTAAATTTGCAGCTTATGAAAATCGCAGTGAAGAACGGATGAATTACTCAATTAAAATTACTATTGAGTATGACGGACAAGCAAAAATCGATGCAAGTACCTCTGATATTTCAATCAGTGGCTGTAAAATTAAGTTAGCGTCGCGCTATCGCTTAAAAAAAGGTCAGCTTATAAATATGCACCTAGTAGGCTTAGAGCAAGATTTTCAGCTTGGCCTCAAAAGTGGCGTTAAATATGAAGTCGTTGCAATAGAAAACACCTCAGAAGAATTTAATCATATCCGCTTGAAGCGTACATTTGAAGAAAATAACAGCGCGTTTGATCGTTTTTTAGAAAGCTTTATTCATAGCAATAAACGCCGTTATAAAGTGAATTTAGATAACACCCTCGATGCAGTTATTTCTAAAGGGTATGAACAATATTATATACCTAGGGTTAATTCTTTATATGTTTTTATTAGCCAGCAAAACGGCGTTTATTATCCTAGCCTGAGCTTAACTACTGAAAACAGTTTATTTATTCAGCGTTATTTTACTGATGAACGCAAAAAATCATGCCTTTACAATGTGTTAAATCATAAGCGTATTCGTACCTTGGCGCTAAAACCGATTGCAGTAAAAGAAGAGTATTTGTATACCTTTACCCATGTCTCTGCAGGAAAAATTTATTATTACTCAGCCACTCGCTCAGAGCTTGAGCAACAAGCAAAATTAAAAGCGTTATTTTTTGGTTTTGGTAGCCGAAGAGACAGTTGGCGCTGCTTTAAATTACAACTAATGCCGAGTCATACTGAAGATGCTTATATTCCTTTATCTTTACCTAACTCTTTAGGCAAAGATATTGAAAAACTAAATAAACCACCTTCACCACGTGTTGAAGGCGCAATAAAAGACGTTAAGTATTTAATGCTACTTACCCAAGTTGGTAATGAGCATGAACAACAACATTATCAACAATATGAATTTGATAAAGCCTTAGCCAATAAATTGAAATATTTTGGCCACAGTAAGCACGCATCGCCACCGGAGCTTAATACTGTGCCTCTAGAGTATGTAAATCTTCGCTCTAATAAACGCTATTTATACAAAACTAATGTTGTGATTAATACTCGTGATGCGGTATTACATGGGCATACCCGTGATTTTTCAATATTTGGCTTACAGCTAGAGTGCAATCAAGAAGTGAACTTTAAAAAAGGCGATATTGTTTCGCTATCATTTCCTGATTTGCAAAAAATTACTAAAAACTATTCATTAAATCTTATTCAATATGAAGTAATGGCTGTGAGTAAATCGCTGACTACCATTAATTTGAAAGCGTATGTAGATAAAGGCTCATCTCATACTGGGGTCGATTTTTTTACTCTTTTAATAAGTAGCAATAAACAAAAATTAAAAGTAGCAGAAGAATCACCTAAAGTACCCGGGCTTTCTACAGCACTTAGAAATATGGTAACCAAAACGCTTTGCCAGTTTCCGATTTATTTACATAAATCAATGGCGCATTTTGAAATTGGCGCTATGGGATTTGGTTTATATCCAAGCCCACTGCATATTATTTTGCAAAATTTTTCCTTATTAAATGCTAAAACAGACTTATCGGATATTATTACTAAAGCGCATATTATTGATGTGATCACCCCTAATATTAAAGAGCGTACCCGCCAAGATCCACCATTAGAGTTTAGTTTAATAATTAACTTTGATCCTAAAAAAGATAATATAGCGGATGCTATTACCAGCCAATGTGTTTTAGGTACTGACTGCAGCGAGTTTAAACAGCAAGTAAGTAAAGGGCTTAAATCTGAGCTGATTTTTATAATGCGTTTATATATTTCACGCACTGGTCGACTCGATACTGACTACCTAGCAAACGAGCTAAAATACGTCAGCCAATACGCAATTCACAAGGCCAAAGACTTAGAGGATGCTTTGTGGTCTGTATCAGGTGTTGGCGATATTATTGATGTCAGTGATGAAGCGCTTGAGCATCTAGCGCTCAACCAACAACAGGTTGAGCAAATGTCTAGACGAAAGCTCATCTGGTTAAATCGTTTACGTTAAACCTGTGATGGGTTTAGCGGAACCGCCAGCATATATAACAGTTGCAATAACGAGCCTTGGCAAATAGCTGCTTGGGCTTGCTCAACTACTTTTGGTTTACCATGTACAGCAACGCCTAAGCCAGCTTGAGCCATCATTTTTAAATCGTTTGCGCCATCGCCTATGGCAACTGTTTGGCATTTTTCAAGCCCCAGCTTTTGTTGTAGCGCATTTAAAACAACCGCTTTTTGCTCAGCATCAACAATCCCACCTAACACTTTACCTGTTAGTTTATTGTCTTTAAATTCAAGTACATTGGCATGCACTTCATCTAAATTAATCAGCTCCTGTACTCGCTCAGCAAACGGCACAAAGCCGCCCGATGCAATCGCTAAATACCAATCATGGTGTTTTAAAATTTGGCATAACGCTTTGATACCGGGCATTAAAGGCAGTGTACTTTTAAGCTCATCAATTAAACTCTTTTCAATGCCTTCAAGCTTGGCAACACGCTGGTGTAAGCTTTCACTAAAATCAAGCTTGCCTGCCATTGCCTGCGCGGTCACGCTGGCAACCTCGTCGTATACATTAGCCAAGCGTGCAATTTCATCAATACACTCAATAGTAATGGCTGTTGAATCCATATCCATTACCAATAACCCAGGTTTTTGTAAATCAGGGGGGCTGGTTACTTGCACTAACTGACACGCCAAAGTATTTGCAAAAGTTTGAAGTTCGAGTGGATTTATTACACGCTCTGCATTTTCTATATAAAAACATAATGCCGGAGATAATCCTAAATCAGGCTGATATTGACAAATAGCCGTTACTTTTTGCTGGTGAGCCGCAAAGAACTCAATAATGCTATTAATATGCTGAATATTAAAATCACCGCTAAATGCAATACTAAATAACCCTTGGTTTCTGTTTGGTGTTGTATTTAGTGGTGTAAAAGCACCTTGTTGGTAGCTAAACCATTTATTAAGAATAAGTGATGATGATAATAGCTCAGCACTTTGCTGTGCCATGTTCGCGTTCGACATGGGATCTCCGTTTATATTTCCTGACATTTAGCTCATTGATAATAAGGATATGAGATACAAAATTCGCCATCAGGGGGGATTTAGGGTTATAGTGTAGTTGTAACATCAAATCAAAATGCTGTCAGCAGCATAAACGGTGACTATGAAAAATAACCATCTTAAAAATCCACTTACAGCCTCGCAAAAAAAGCGTCTAATTCGTTTATTATTGGCCGCTGGCTGCTTTGTATTATTAAGCTGGGTAGGAATAAACAGTAGCTTTCAAAGTCATCAACTACTATATGATAGTGCTGATAGTGCAGCCAAGTCACTCACTCAGTTTATGGCACTGAATGCCAAAAACCCGCTGATAGAGAAAAACAAATCGCAGCTCACCACCTTGTGCAACAATATCAGTAAAGATGAGTTTGTTCTTTCAGCCACCATTTATGATAAACAAGGTGTAGTGCTTGCAAGCAGCGATAATTGGCAATCACATCATGTATATGGCTTACTACCAGACTCATCGCCTGGCATTAGTAAGTTAAAAACACCGTTTGTTGAACAAGTTATTTCTGACGACAATCGCCCTATTGGCTTTGTATCTATTACCTATTTAACGCGTGCTGCGGTATCTTCAAGCCATAATCATTTTCACGATTTAGGCCGCCAAGTATTACTTATGCTAGTGATTGCTTGTATTTTTACTTGGCAATTAGGCCGAGGGTTAAAACGCTGGCAAGTAAATCGTTATATACAAAAAACGTCAGAGCACGAATCATAAAGCTGCTCAGCTAATCGATATTTATCGCTATTTGACTTTAAAGCATAGAGCGCATCAAACACCTTAGGAATATGCAATGGGGTATTTATTTCTCCCTGATAACCATTTAGCGGCATTGAAGGTGAGTCAGTTTCCAGCACTAAATGCTGTGACTCAAGCTTTGCTACAACCGCACGAGTTTTAGCAGCCCGCTCATAGGTGATAACCCCACCCACTCCAAGCTTAAAGCCCATTTTTATATAATACTGTGCTTGTTGTATTGAGCCTGAAAAAGCATGGATCACACCGCCATTCTTAGGTTTACAACGCTTAAACGATTGCGCTATTAAATCATGGCTTTGTCTGTGATGCACAATCAGCGGTAACTCTAGCTCATTAGCAAGCGCTATTTGTTGCTCAAACAGAAAGGTTTGTTTTTCAAGGTTTTCGATACTGCGATCTAGCCCGCATTCCCCAATAGCCACAAGCTGAGTTTTGTTTGTTTTAGCAAAGTTATACAGTGATTCTAAGTGCGATTGCTGATGTTGCTCTAAAAAATAAGGATGTAGCCCTGCAGCTATTCTAATTTGTGGGTAGGTTGCTTTAAACTCGAGTAGTTTTTGAGACTGCGCCAAGCTAATGCCTGGCACAATAAATTGATTAATGCCCTTTGCTACACAGGCATTAATAAGCGATTCCCGATTTGTATCAAACTCACTAAAATCGAGATGACAGTGTGAGTCTATAAATTGCAAAACCAGTAGCCAACTAAGGGTTTAAGCGGGTTATTTGCCAGCTATTGTCGGCTTGACGCTGATACATAAAGCGATCATGTAAACGATGCGCTCCGCCTTGCCAAAACTCGATTTTTTGCGGCACAACACAATACCCGCCCCAAAAGTCAGGGAGCGGAATTTCACCTTTAGCGAACTTATTTTTCATGTTGGTAAAGGTTTCCATTAGCACTTTACGCGACGAAATTGGACGGCTTTGTTGCGACGCCCATGCGGCTAATTGACTTTCTTTAGGTCGAGATAAAAAGTATTTAGCAACAGCCGATGTAGGTAATGGCTGCGCTTCACCATACACAATTACTTGGCGCTCCATAGGGTGCCATGGAAAGTGCAAGGAAATTTTGTTATTGCCTTTTAGTTCTTGCGCTTTACGTGAACCGGTATTAGTAAAAAACACAAAACCGTTATCATCTAAATGCTTTAGCAACACAATACGCTGTGAAGGCTGACCGGTTTCATCGACCGTAGCGACCACCATTGCTGTAGGATCAGGCAAGTTACTACCAACAGCATGCTCTAGCCAAGTTTCAAACTGCTTAAACGGATCTTCAAGCAAGTTGTCTTCACTAAGCGCATCTTGCAGGTATTCACGACGAATATCTTCGAGTTTCATATCAAATCCTTCTTTAAAAGCTATCAGCTATAAAATTGGTGAACATTCCGAACAGTGTCAATATAAAATTATCTGCAAGTGTAGGAGTGCTAGCAAGGCGGTAAAACTATTTATACCAAGGAGCATACGGTTTGTATGTGACTTAGGCTAAATAGTTTTACCAACGCAGCTAAAGCGAACTACACGCAGCAGACGCTCACCTAAGTAGTTTAGTCTAAGATAAGGCGGACACTCGACTTATCCCTATGAGCATACGTAGTTGTATGTGATTAGGGTCAGTCGAGTGGACAACGCAGTATTAGATTAAAATACGACGGTGATTACATTTGCTCCATGACTTCGATACCTAGTAGATCTAATCCTGTTTTCAGCGTATCTGCCACTAAATTACACAACACTAAACGGCTATCACGAACACTTGGCTCTACGCCCTCTTTAAGTACTGGGCAAGCTTCATAGAATGTCATGTATAGACTAGCTAGTTCGTATAAGTAACCACATAATACGTGCGGTGTGGCTTCATTGATCATCAGATCAAGGACTTCTTCTAACTGCAATAATTTAAGCGCGAGGGTTTTCTCTTGCGGCTCAATAATACTTACATCGGCTTTTAAGCTTGCAGCATCAACGCCTGACTTACGGAAAATACTGCGAACACGCGTATAAGCATATTGTAAATAAGGGGCTGTTGCGCCCTCAAAACTTAGCATGCTGTCCCAGTTGAAAATGTAATCGCTGGTACGGTGCTTAGAAAGATCTGCGTATTTAACCGCGCCAATACCCACTTTACGAGCAATTTCACTACGATCTTCGTCAGATAAATCTGATTCACGCTCAGCGAGTTTGGCTGCTGCACGAGTAATTGACTCTTCAAGTAAATCAGCTAATTTTACCGTGCCGCCTGTACGAGTTTTAAATGGTTTGCCATCAGCGCCCATCATGGTGCCAAATGGGCAAAATTCGTAACTGGTTTCATCGCGTAATAAACCAGCTTTACGCGCAGTAAGCTCCACTTGATTAAAGTGAAGGCTCTGGCGCGCATCAACAAATATCAAAATACGCTCAGCGCCTAACTTGTTTGAACGGTAATCACACGCCGCTAAATCTGTGGTTGCATATAAGAAGCCGCCACCTGATTTTTGCACGATAAACGCTGAAGGCTCACCGTCTTTATTTGCCAGCTCATCTAAAAATACCACTTGTGCGCCTTGCGACTCTACTGCAATATTTTTATCTTTTAATAGGCTAATAATATCGTTAAGTTCACTGTTATAAGCACTTTCAGCCATAATATCGGCAGGCGTAAGGGTTACATTTAAACGCTTGTATACTTCTTCAGAGTGCTTCACTGAAGTGGCAATAAATAGTTTCCACAGTTTTTCACAGTGAGCGTCGCCACCTTGCAGTTTAACTACGTAGTTACGTGCTTTATCGGCAAAGCCTTCTTCGTCATCAAAACGCTTTTTAGCATCGCGGTAAAAGGTTTCTAAGTCAGCAAGCGCAACAGTGTCTAAATCAACACCTTGGTTAATTTGATCTTCTAAATGCGCAATCAACATGCCAAACTGTGTGCCCCAATCACCCATGTGATTTTGACGTACAACGGTATCGCCTCTAAATTCAAGTGCGCGTACTACTGCATCACCAATAATAGTTGAGCGTAAGTGACCTACGTGCATTTCTTTTGCAAGGTTAGGCGATGAGTAATCAACCACTACTTTTTGTGGTTTGGCATGCTCGTTTACCGCAAGTTTTGCGTGGTTATTAGCGGCTTGCACGCTTTGTGCTAAAAACTCTGGCTTTAAGTGAATATTAATAAAACCAGGACCAGCAATTTCAGTTTTTTCAGCAATGTCACTCACATCTAACTGATCAATAATTTTTTGTGCCAATTCACGCGGGTTGCTTTTCATTTTTTTAGCTGCGCCCATCGCGCCATTAATTTGGTAATCACCAAACTGTGGGCGCGTGCTTTGCGTAACCGCTGGGTTAGTATCTTCTGGCAGGCCTGCGGCGGTCATAGCTGCAATGGCTTTTTCTACTAAAATAGTACGAATATTCATTATATTATTTACCTTTATAAGCCCGCCAAAGCAGGCTTTGTGTTAATTCTAGTTGGTCAGTTCTAGTTTTCACGCGTGTGGTTAAATGTCACTTCAGGGTAACGCTCAGTCGACAAATTGAGGTTTACACGACTCGGCGCGATGTAAGTTAAATTATCGCCACCATCGAGTGCTAAGTTGCTTTCGCACTTACGCTTAAACTCTTCAAACTTTTTAACATCATCACAGCTAACCCAGCGGGCTGTATTTACATTAACGCTTTCGTAAATTGCATCAACGTTGTACTCAGCTTTTAAACGCGCTACAACCACATCAAACTGCAACACACCTACCGCACCTACAATTAAGTCATTATTAATTAATGGTCTGAATACTTGTACTGCGCCCTCTTCTGAAAGCTGTACCAACCCTTTTAATAACTGTTTTTGTTTTAATGGATCGCGCAGGCGAATTCGGCGGAACAGTTCAGGGGCGAAGTTTGGAATACCGCTAAACTTAATTTTTTCACCTTGGGTAAAAGTATCACCAATTTGAATCGTACCGTGGTTGTGTAATCCAATGATATCACCAGCGTAAGCATCAGCCGCACGCTCACGATCGCCCGCCATAAAGGTTACCGCATCAGAAATACTAACTTGTTTACCGATACGCACATGGTTCATTTTCATGCCTTGGCTATATTTACCCGATACAATACGCATAAAGGCAATACGGTCGCGGTGCTTTGGATCCATGTTAGCCTGAATTTTAAATACAAACCCAGTGAAGTTTTCTTCTGTGGCTACAACTTGGCGATCTTCAGTCTCACGTGGTAATGGGGTTGGCGCCCATTGAGTTAACCCATCTAAAACATGATCTACACCAAAGTTACCAAGTGCGGTACCAAAATACACAGGCGATAACTCACCCGCTAAGAATAGATCTAAATCAAATTCGTGTGATGCACCAATAACCAACTCTAACTCGTCACGTAATTGCGCTGCAAGTTCATCACCAATGGCTTGGTCAAGCTCAGGGTTATCGAGCCCTTTAATGCTGCGTACTTCTTGAATAGTGTGACCTTGACCTGTTTTATATAAAATGGTCTCTTCGTTATGGATATGGTAAACACCTTTAAACTCTTTACCACAGCCAATTGGCCAAGTAACAGGTGCACAGGCAATATTTAGCTCTGTTTCTACTTCATCGAGTAGTTCCATTGGGTCGCGAATATCACGGTCACATTTATTCATAAAGGTAACAATAGGCGTGGTACGCAGGCGTGTTACTTCCATTAGCTTACGGGTACGTTCTTCTACACCTTTAGCAGCATCAATGACCATTAAACACGAATCTACCGCGGTTAAAGTTCGGTATGTATCTTCAGAGAAGTCTTCGTGTCCTGGGGTATCAAGTAAATTAACTAACGCATTGTTATATGGAAATTGCATTACAGAGGTAGTAACAGAAATACCACGCTCTTTTTCCATTTCCATCCAATCCGACTTAGCATGCTGATTAGAACCACGGCCTTTAACCGTTCCAGCTTTTTGAATTGCTTGTCCGAATAACAATACTTTTTCAGTGATAGTGGTTTTACCCGCATCCGGATGCGAGATGATCGCAAAGGTACGGCGTTTATTAATTTCGCTAAGGAGATTTTGGTCTGCCATTAAAAAGGTTCTTTTAGTTGATATACGGATGTATTTATATTTTAGTATGCTGAGCTTTTAAGGCTAAAAACAAGCTAACCTCTAAAGCTCAACATACCCCAACAAGAACCCAAATTAGTTCTTGTGATGCTATCCGTTAAGTTAATCGTAATTGAAGACTATTTTCGCTGATCTTGGCGCTATAAACAATCAATGGTTAGTTATTAACGGATCTTTTTTAATGAAGCGATTAATATTGGTGTTTCCAATTATTATTAACAATATCGATATAAATTGCCCACTAACTTAACACCAAGCTTGAGTAATAATGCTGTAAATCATATTATTGGTCAATTACATGGAAGATTTGATGTTGGGTAATGAAAACCAGTAAGCTAAGTATTCGATTATTATGGTATATAACTCCACTGGTTATACTGCCGTTGTTATTTTTAGGGGGCTTTACGCTCACTAATGTAACCAACTCCACGCAAAAACAAGCCGACTTGATCATGAGTCGCTTTGTAGAACAACAGCAGCAAAAAGTATTCAACTATATCGATTCTTTTCATGCAACGGCTAAGTTACTCTCTGCTTCACCGGTACTAAGTGACTTTTTAGCTAAAGATTTATTTGAAGACGCCAGCTATACCTATCGCCTTGGCGCGTTAATGGACGTATTTGCCAGTTACAGTGAAGCCTACCCTGACATTATTAGTATTAACTTAGTCTCAAAAACCGGTAAAAGTGACGCCTATTACTCCAGTAATTTAACCGTAGCGCCCAAATCCTACCCATTTTTTGATCAAGTAAAACAAAGTAATTTAAGTCAGCAGCAGTTTATGGTGCAAAAAGAAGATGGCACCACCAATTTATACTTTGTACAGCGTATATATAGCGTCGACTATTATTTAAAACGCCCACAACAGCTAGGCTTTATTATTCTTAAAGTAGACCCCTCTATTTTAAACACCAGTATTTTAGAAGCGCCTTATAACAACACCTTAAATTTATTACTGGCCAGCGATGGTAAAATTTTATTTAGCTCCGATTATAAAATGCGTGGCCACTATGTTACTAAATATGAATTAAATAAAATTAACGATCTAGCTGATATAGGTAGCTTATCAACTATTGAGCTTTCAAGTGTTGATAAAATAGAGCGACTAATTTTTGCCGCCCAAATGAGTGGCGGCTACTATTATGTGTCGACTATTCCTAAAGCGGTGTTATATCAATCGGGTAAAGCAATTAGTGTGATCACCGGGCTAATTGTAATTATTTCTGTGATCACCCTCCCAATCTTAATTTTTATTGTGGTGCGTAATTTACTGCTTAACCCAATAGAATTATTAGGTGAAGCAAGTCATCGCGTTGGTGATGGCGATCTCTCTGTTACACTACCTGCTTATACTACGGATGAAGTAGGGATACTGTTTAACGACTTTAATCACATGATTAACCAAATTAAGCATTATCAACAGCAACTTGAAGAATATAAGCATCACTTAGAAGACAAAGTAGAAAGCCGGACTAAGGCGCTTGAATCGATGAACAGCAAGCTTGAAACCGCCATAGCCCAAGCAGAACAAGCAAACCAGCTTAAAAGCCGCTTTTTAGCCAATATGAGTCATGAAATTCGCACCCCGCTTACAGCTATTATGGGATTTACAGAGCAACTACTGCACAGCGAAAAAGCAACCAATGACAAACACCATTTAGGTACTATTCTACGTAATTCAAAACATTTGTTAGAGCTTATTAATAATATTCTCGATCTTTCAAAAATTGAAGCCGAAAAACTCGCGGTTGAACAAACGCCGCTAAATGTTGTACAGCTTATTCATGATGTTGAATCAATCATTAAACCTTTAGCACAAGAGAAACAGCTATCATTTACAATTAATTATACACTTCCGCTACCGCATACTATTAATAGTGATATTACTCGCTTAAAGCAAATACTCATTAATATTGCCAGTAATGCGGTTAAATTTACTGAGCAAGGTCAGGTTACTATAACCGCTAAATACCAAGCACCAAAAACGCTTACCTTTGTTATAGAAGATACCGGCATTGGTATGTCGTCAAACCAAATTAATCGATTGTTTACGCCATTTGAGCAAGCCGATGCCACAACGACACGTCGGTTTGGTGGTACGGGATTGGGGCTGTGTATATCAAAAAATTTGGCTCAATTGTTAGGTGGGGATGTAAGTGTAACCAGTGAGGTGGGCGTGGGTAGTTGCTTTACTATCGATATAGATTGCCATTTGAATAATAGCCTTGGCGGCAATTTATTATTAACCGAACACTCTCAACTAACACCAGAAAAGGATCCGCAGCTATCTTTTGCGAGCAACAGCTTTGATGCACAAATTTTGGTCGCAGAAGATAACCCCGATAATCAGTTATTGATTAAATTGCTATTACAAACATGGGGATTAGAGCCCGATATAGCCAACAATGGTGCACAAGCTGTAGAAATGGCATTAGTAAACGACTACCAGCTTATAATCATGGATATGCAAATGCCGGTTATGGGTGGGTTAGAAGCGACTAAAATGCTTAGAGATGCAGCCTACGATGGCCCAATTATCGCCCTAACCGCGAATGTGATGAATCATGATATTGATACTTACCTTGAAGCAGGCTGTGATGAAGCGCTGGGAAAACCTATTGATAAAGACGCACTAGAAAATGTATTAGTTAGCTATTTACACCTTGAGCGTGATAACCAAAATAAGTGGGATAGCTTATTGAAGAGCGAAAAGTTTCAGCAAATAAACGCAAACTATTTAGCAAGTTTGCCAGATTATTTGCAACAGATAAAAACCCTATATAACAGCCAAGATTGCGAGACATTACGCGCCCTTGCCCACAGTATTAAGGGCAGCGCTGGTTGTTTTAACTTTGATGAAATTTACCAAAGCGCTTCAGCGGTTGAACACAGTTTAAAAGGTAATGATATGCCACAAAGAGAAAAGTGCGTAGCAGAACTTATTGCTGCAATAGAGCAAGCCATCGCTAATAAGTAATCGTTAAAAATTTAAACCCAGTGCCATGCCCATTAAAATCGCGTCTTCAAAGCCGTTTTTATTGGGTGCATCACTGGGGTAATAATTTTTACGTACTGACATTTCAATAAAGCCCGCACGTTCATACAAAGCAATAGCCCGCGTATTAGATTCGCGGACTTCTAAAAATAAGTTTTCAGCGCTGTGTTGCTCACCATAAGCTATAAACTGCGTTAATAACTGCTGAGCAAACCCTTGCCCCTGAAAGCTCGGAGCAACACAAATATCCATTAAGGTAAAATCGGGCCCTGCTTTTTCACCAATGTAAAAACCTATCATTTGCTCGTCGTCGAACGCGGCTAAATTAAAATAGCGGCCCTGCAAACACGACTGCATTGTTTTTAATGTCCAAGGATGTGTGTGGCAAGTGGTTTCAATGGCCATTAGCTCATTGATATTCTCATCGGTAACTGACTTAAAGTGTATCAAGGTGTTCACTCATTAATGCCCATAACGCACGTTTTTGTGCACTGGACAGGGTGGAATCAGGTAAGCTTAATTGTTGTTCACTAAACTCTATGGTTGATGACTTAACAATCTTGTTAATTGTTACAGGCGCAAATGCACGCTCAATATCATCTTTTAATGTATCACTGAGTATTAACGATGAATTAGCTGACTGCTCTGACTGAGCTGGGCGAAAGTGTTGATTAAGTTCAAGCTTTTCTATACCAAAAACAGATGCGTAACGTGAATGCATAACGACTCGATGGAATTAGTAAGATGAATAATATAGGAAGTAATCAAAACGATGTAAAGAAGAAATGGCAGGGGCGGAGAGATTCGAACTCCCAACCGTCGGTTTTGGAGACCGCTGTTCTACCAATTGGAACTACGCCCCTGCAATGACGATGAATTATAAAGACCTTTTGACAAAGGTAAAGTAAAAATTCAACTTTTCGGTTTGTTTGCTTTTTAAATAAACAAAACGGCGAATTAGCATGCTAATTCGCCGTTAGTTATTACTTAATTATAGCAATGGGAGGATTATTCCCACTCGATAGTGGCAGGTGGTTTACCTGAAATATCGTAAACAACACGAGAAATACCGTCGATTTCATTAATGATGCGGTTTGAAACAACACCTAAGAACTCATACGGTAAATGTGACCAACGCGCAGTCATAAAGTCGATGGTTTCTACACAACGAAGTGAAACAACCCAATCGTACTTACGTGCATCACCCATAACCCCTACCGACTTAACCGGTAAGAATACAGTAAACGCTTGACTTACTTTATGGTAAAGCTCTGCTTTGTGAAGCTCTTCAATGAAAATAGCATCAGCGCGGCGTAATAAATCACAGTACTCTTTTTTGATTTCGCCAAGTACACGCACACCTAAACCTGGCCCTGGGAATGGGTGACGGTAAAGCATGTCGTACGGTAAACCTAGCTCTAAACCAATTTTACGTACTTCGTCCTTAAATAACTCACGTAATGGCTCTACTAAGCCCATTTGCATATCATCTGGTAAGCCGCCCACATTATGGTGCGATTTAATTACGTGCGCTTTACCAGTCGCTGAGGCCGCTGATTCGATTACGTCAGGGTAAATTGTACCTTGGCCTAACCATTTTGCGTTTTTAAGCTTTTTAGCTTGCTCATCAAATACGTTAATAAACGTATGGCCAATGGCTTTACGCTTATCTTCTGGGTCTGATTTACCTGCTAAGTCATTTAAGAATTGATCTTCGGCATCTACTTTTACAATGTTTAAACCAAACTTATTGCCAAACATGTCCATGACTTGTTGGCCTTCGTTTAAACGAAGTAGCCCGTTATCTACAAATACACAGGTTAGTCGCTCACCAATAGCGCGGTGAATAAGCATCGCCACAACCGATGAATCTACACCGCCTGATAAGCCTAAAATAACTTCGTCGTCGCCAACGGTTTCTTTGATACGCTCAATAGCATCATCAATTATTTTTGCTGGCGTCCATAATTTTTCACAACCACAAATATCAATAGCAAAACGTTCTAATAAGCGTTGACCTTGATGTGTGTGTGTTACTTCTGGGTGAAATTGTACGCCGTAAAAACGTTTTTCTTCGTTAGACATTGCCGCATGTGGACAAGTAGATGTTTTAGCAGTAGTTTTAAAAGTATCTGGAATTTCCATTACTTTATCGCCGTGGCTCATCCACACGTCAAGTACGCCATTGCCGCCATCAGTAATATGATCTTCAATTGCATCAAATAATGCACAGTTACCCACTTTTTCAACTTGTGCGTAACCAAATTCTTTTTTATCTGAGCTATGTACACGGCCGCCAAGCTGCGTTGCCATAGTTTGCATACCGTAACAAATACCAAGTACGGGTACGCCAGCATTAAATACATACTCAGGAGCACGCGGGCTGTTTTCAAGCGTAGTTGATTCTGGGCCACCTGAAAGGATAATACCTTGTGGGTTAAACTCGCGAATTTGCTCTTCGGTTACATCCCAAGCCCAAAGCTCACAGTAAACACCAATTTCGCGTACGCGACGGGCAATTAACTGCGTGTATTGTGAACCAAAATCTAAAATGAGGATTCGTGAATCGTGAATGTCTTTGCTCATGAAGTATCTCGTAAAGTCAGGTGCTAAACGCCACCAGCTTAAGCTGTGTGACTATATTAGGGCTAACAAAGGTTAGCCCACTTATTTCAAGTTGTTAAGGCTGATTAGCCTAAACGGTAGTTCGGTGCTTCTTTAGTGATTTGCACATCATGAACATGCGACTCACCCATACCAGCAGAAGTAACACGTACAAATTGTGGCTTAGTGTTTAGCTCTTCAATGGTGGCACAACCGGTTAAACCCATTGCACTGCGAAGACCACCCACTTGTTGGTGAATAATGGTTGCAATTGGCCCTTTATAAGCAACACGACCTTCAATGCCTTCAGGTACTAACTTGTCAGCTTGGTTTGATTTTTGGAAGTAGCGATCTGATGAACCTTCTTTTTGATCCATCGCACCTAGGCTACCCATACCACGGTAAGACTTGTAGTAGCGACCTTGATAAAGTTCAACTTCACCTGGTGCTTCTTCAGTACCCGCGAGCATAGAGCCAACCATTACACACGATGCACCCGCAACCAATGCTTTTACAATATCACCAGAAAAACGAATACCGCCATCGGCAATCACTGGAATATCGCGACCTTTAAGGCCTTCAACCGCATCTGAAATAGCTGTTATTTGTGGTACACCACAACCAGTAACAATACGTGTAGTACAAATAGAACCTGGGCCGATACCTACTTTAACAGCATCAACACCGGCATCTGCAAGGGCAATAGCACCTTCGGCAGTTGCCACGTTACCCGCAACAATTTGTAAATCTGGGTAAGCTTGACGAGTCGCTGCAACACGGTCAATAACACCTTGCGAGTGACCATGAGAAGTATCGATTAGTAGTACATCAACACCGGCTTCAACTAATGCAGCAATACGCTCATCAGTACCTGCGCCAACACCTACCGCAGCACCTACACGTAAACGACCTTGCTCGTCTTTACATGCATCTGGTTTGTCTTGTGCTTTTTGGTAATCTTTTACGGTGATCATGCCTTTAAGTTTAAACGCATCATCAACCACAAGAATCTTTTCAATGCGGTGTTCGTGCATTAAGCTTAAGATATCTTCGCGAGCGGTGCCCTCTTTAACCGTTACTAGGTTTTCTTTTTTCGTCATCACTGTTGAAACCGGCTGTTCAAGCTTAGTTTCAAAGCGCATATCACGACTAGTTACGATACCTACAAGGTTATTTTCGCTATCGGTGACCGGAAAACCTGAGAATCCCTTTTCCTGAGACAGCTCAACGGCATCTGCAATAGTCAGATCGGCGGTTACTGTAACAGGGTATGAAACAATACCTGCTTCATAGGTTTTAACTTTACGAACATTTTTCGCTTGTTCTGCAATGGTCATGTTTTTATGAATAAAACCAAGACCACCTTCCTGCGCGAGGGCAATAGCTAAACGAGCTTCTGTAACAGTATCCATAGATGCTGAAATGAGCGGCAAGTTAAGTTTGATACCACGCGTTAAGCGAGTTGAAATATTTGCCGTGTGTGGCAAAACAGTAGAATGACCAGGTACTAAAAGTACGTCATCAAAGGTAAGAGCTTCTTTAGCGATTCTAAGCATTTTGGCAACTTCTCACATGTGGATCTAAGATAAGGAATTGCGGCCAAATTTTAACAGCGTTGCAGGCACTAGTAAATAATATTTTGTATTTATTTATGATAAGCTAGGTTTATAAATGTTTTTTGGTAGTTTTTATGTTTTCTAAGCCCTCGCAAACGGTTTATACCGTATCTCGCCTTAATCGTGAAATACGTGCCTTACTTGAACAAGGTTTTGCGTCTTTAGTACTCACCGGTGAAATTTCAAACTTTATCACCCCAGCATCTGGGCACTGGTATTTTTCGTTAAAAGACGACAAAGCGCAAATTAAAGCCGCCATGTGGCGAGGTAATAATCGAAACCAAAGCTACCGCCCTGTAAATGGCGCACAAGTAACCGTTAAAGCTCGTGTATCTTTGTACGAACCCCGTGGTGACTACCAGCTTATTGTAGAAAGCATGGAACCTGCAGGAGAAGGGCAACTTAAGCAAGAGTTTGACGCGCTAAAAATGCGTTTGGCTGCAGAGGGTTTATTTAGCTCCGCTTATAAAAAATCCCTACCCCAAAACATAAATCGCATAGGGGTGATCACCTCACCTACAGGCGCCGCAATTAAAGATATTTTAACTGTGCTAAAACGTCGTGCGCCGCAATTAGAAGTGGTTATTTATCCTGCTATGGTGCAAGGCAAAGAAGCGCATGGTCATTTAATCAAGCAAATAGAGCTGGCAAATCGTCGTAACGAAGTCGATGTGATTATTCTTGGGCGCGGTGGTGGTTCATTAGAGGATTTATGGTGTTTTAATCATGAGCAACTTGCTCGTGCAATTTATCAAAGCGAACTACCCATTGTGAGCGCTGTTGGCCATGAAATAGACACCACGATTAGCGATTATGTCGCTGATGTGCGCGCTGCAACGCCCTCGGCAGCCGCAGAGCTAGTAAGCCCCAATACGCAAGAACTGCACAATAGAGTTAACCAATTAATTAGCCGTTTAGCGAATGCATTTAAACACGACATTGCCGATAAACGCGCACTGGCAACTCAGCTACAGCATCGTTTAAATTTATGCCACCCGCGCAATCAGCTTAACCAAAAGTCACAACGCTTAGATGAGCTGAGTATTGCACTGCAACAGGCAATGCGTCAGCGTTTATATCAACAAGAACGCATGTTAGCTAATTTAACACCCAGACTAATGCGTCAATCGCCAGACAAAAAGCTAGCAACTGCAAACCATCAGTTAGCACAGCTTCATGCAAGGTTACACCAAGCGATACAGCATCAGCTACAACAGGCAAATAATTCGCTTGCCTTACAAGCAAGTCGGCTTGATTCGGTCAGCCCCCTTAATGTATTAGCGCGCGGTTACAGCATTACTAAAACAGCGCAAAATAAAGTGGTTAAATCAGTGGAAGATGTAAAAATGGGTGATGTGTTGATCACTGAGTTAGTAGATGGCCAGGTTATTTCAAAAGTAGAAGCTTAGCCATATTGCTAAGCGCTAGCCTTGCGTACTAACAGTAAACTCAATACGGGCATCGTTAGATTGAGATGCACTGAGTTTAAATTGCTGCCACCAAGGTTCAAGGTGAAGCTTATCGTTAAGCTCGCGCCATAATTTAGCCCCATAACTAACGGCATTTTGGTTTATGGTAAGCTCAAACTTGCAAATTGTTTGCTTACACTTAAGCGCTGTAAGCTTAGCGCTATCTGCAAACTCATTAATAATTAAAAAGTCATTTAACGCGACTTCAAGCTCGTAACTCCATTCGAGATTATCAGCCTCTTGTTCAAACTGTATTGCGAGCTCATCATCAAGCTCTACACTTTCTAATTGATTTAACTTTAACTGTTGTTGAGACTGCTTAAGCTGGATTGATTTTTTTTCAAGCCGCTGATTAAGCTCAACCACATGTTGTGCCAGCTGAGTTTGTTGATCAGTCACTTGGGCTTTATTAACCTGCACTAGGCCTTGCAAAGTAGTTGCTTGATTATTGACTTGAGTGTTAGGCGAAGAGATTACAGCTTGTTTAGGCGCTGAGAAAACACGTGTGGAATCTTTAAAAAACAAAAAGTAACCACTTGCTAACGCCAAGCCTGAAGAAAAACAGAGCAGCATAGCCACAAGGTTACTTTTATATATCATTTATAAGTACTCAAAAAGTTAAAGCATTGCACTGGTGTGCGATTCGTTTTCTGGCTCGGGATACTCTAAAAAGTTTTGATTCATACTTTCTGCCGGACACTCACAATCGGGACGACCAATAATTTTTGCAGGTACGCCAACAGCAGTTGTGTGAGGCGGCACAGGGCTTAGTACAACAGAGCCTGCGCCAATACGTGCGCCCTCACCCACTTCAATATTACCCAATACTTTAGCACCCGCACCAATAAGTACGCCCGCTCTAATTTTAGGATGGCGATCGCCTTGCTCGTTACCCGTACCACCTAATGTAACCGATTGTAATATAGATACATTATCTTCAATTACTGCAGTTTCACCTATAACAATACCGGTGGCATGGTCAAACATGATGCCTTGGCCAACTTTACAGGCAGGGTGAATATCAACCCCAAACACCTCTGAGGTACGGCTTTGAATAAAGCGTGCAAGCTCTTTACGGTTTTGTTGCCATAAGCAGTTAGCTAAGCGGTGCGCTTGTATCGCATGAAACCCTTTTAAATTTAAAATCACAGTAAGGTAGGTTTCGGCCGCAGGGTCACGGTCTTTTACCGCTTTAATATCATGAGCAACATACGTCAGCATCCGGTCACACTTTACAAAAGCTTGGTCAAACAGCTCACGGATTGTAAAGGCAGAAACCACAGCGTCAGCTAGTTTATTAGCAACAATAAAACTCAATGCAGACCCTAAGCATTCGTGATTTAAAATACACGAATACACATGGCTCGCTAAAAGAGGTTCACGGGTTACTACTTCATTTGCTTCACTGCGAAGCTGTTGCCAAATTTCATGACGCATAATAATGCCTTAAGATTAGTACAAAGAGCCTACCGCTAATTCTAACGGATTTAGCCGCCTAGGTGTTAATCCCTTTGTTATTTGTTCTAGTTATTAGATATAACCAGGGTCTGTTGACCTTTCAAGGTTAAATTTGCAGCAGCCTGTTTGGTATTTAAGCAAGGCAGAGCCTATGCAGTGTGGTTATTCCTCATAAGTAGATGAAGGCGCTACCCGAAGGGTTCTGCCTAGGGGCGATTTACTCTTTGTTGTCTACATGGATGTAGGTAAGGGGCGTGAGCAGGACGCGGAAGCTTTGCTCTGGTGTGACTTATTATTAGT
>NZ_PNDJ01000061.1:0-38927 GCF_005887255.1 Pseudoalteromonas sp. S1609
TTTGTCACCTAGTGGGCTAAGTAAAAACCGAGCAACAAAGAGTAAATCGCCCCTAGGCAGAACCCTTCGGGCAGCGCCTGTTTGGCATTGATGCTGCGTTATCGCCTATTTATGGGGAATAACCACACCACATAGGCTCTGCCTTGCCTAAACACCAAACAGACTGCTGCAAATTTAACCTTGGAAGGTCAACAGACCCTAGAGTAACTAAAACTAAGAGGTAATCGTATGTTTAAGGGGTTAATATTAGCTACATTTGCTATGTTGGGATTACTAAGTACGATGAGCGCTATCTCGTCAGATGAGGTAACTAAATCCAGTGAGTTAGATGCCACTATGCATGTAGAAAAGCTAGTGCTTGGCTCGGGCTGTTTTTGGGGGGCAGAAAAACGCTACGAAGCACTAAATGGGGTACTCGATGCAGAGTCGGGCTATGCCGATGGGCATGGGTTTAAACCAACCTACAGGAATATAACTAAGCTATCGCGTCGTTTCGATGAAGATAACTATGCCGAAGTGGTGCAGGTTACATTTAATAGCAATATTATTTCGGCAAAAGAGCTGCTGCAAAATTATTACGAAAGCCACGATCCGACTCAAAAAAACCGCCAAGGTAATGATGTAGGCACACAATATCGCTCTATTATTTTAACTACAAGTGACGAGCAAGCAAACACCGCGCTTGCGGTAACACAGCAGTATCAGCAGTTACTCACCGAAGCAGGTTATGGAACAATTGCTACACAAATTAAGCCACTTGAGCGCTTTTACTCTGCAGAAGAGTATCATCAAAATTATCTTGAAAAAAATCCAAACGGTTATTGCCCAGACCATTCAACCGGCGTTGTTTTTAGTCAAGATGAAAAGCAGCAGGTTGATAACACTGCATTGTTGACTGGCAAACAAATTGTTATTTTAGATTCTCGCGATTACTGCCCTTACTGTGAAAAATTTAAAGCGGCGGTAGCTAATGACTATAAAGGCACAATACCAATGACATTTCGCCATGCTGATCAGCTCAATGGCTTAACCATCAAATCGGCTACGTGGGCTACACCCACCATACTATTTTTAGAAGATGGAGTAGAAGTGTATTCTCGCCAAGGTTATATGGATGCCGAACTGTTTTATAAAGCGCTAGGGGCATTTAAACTCGGTGACAGTGAAGCTTATAAAGTAGCGTTTAACGCTAAAACCGACAGCCCATATTGCAAAGAATACGCTATTTTTAAAAATACCCCCGATGGCATTTTTATCGATAAACTCAGTGGTGAACCCTTGTTTGATACCCGCGACAGGTTTAATTCGGGTACTGGCTGGTTGTCGTTTACACACCCTGTAAAAGACAGCGTAACGCAGCATGAAGATAACAGTTGGGGAATGCAACGTATTGAGCTTAAGTCTAAAAGTACCGGGATTCATTTAGGGCATTTATTCCCGGGTGAAGGGCCAAATGGTCAAGATAGATATTGTATTAATGCCACTGTATTAGAATTTGTTGCTCGCGATGAAATAAACAGATCAGATGATGTTTAAACTTATTAGCTTTCAAGCAAATTTAAAGTAAAAAAAAGCAGCGATACTTAAATAAGGTCGCTGCATTTCAATTGACAACATCTTCATACACAATAAAGATTCGGGGGGGTTGTATTAGTAAAAACTAATGCTGAATTATTGTTGCTGATGTGAATGTAAATAAAAACAACTCAAGCTCAGTCACCACCGGACTTGAGTTGCTTTTTACACTGACAACATCTTCACACACAATAAAGATTCTTATATTTATTGGCGGGTGTAAGCGTAAAATAAAAACAACCCAAGCTAAGTCACCACCGAACTTGAGCTGTTTTTTACACTGACAACATCTTCACACACAATAAAGATTCTTTTGTACTAGCTTGTTGTTACAAACTAATTAAATTTGGTTTCAGTAACGCGTTTTATTATTTTTGGTCGTTGCTGATTTGTTGAGTTAACTTTAGAGCTTTTACTCAATTTCGACAAGCGATAAAAACAAAACTAATAAGTGAAAAAATCTAATCTATAAACTTAGTTAATAGAAGGTTGTGCAAGTTATTGATAATGCTGTTTATATTTTGTTTTTTAGGTTTGCGTGAGACACGAAAAAATATTTTAAAAAGGTCGTAAATAATTAAACGCCCATGTAGGGGGCGTTTAATTAATAGTCATTTTGTTTGTCTGAAGGTGTTAATTACCCATTTTGCAAACAAATCGAGCGGGTGGTTTGCCGTACTAGAGCCATGTTGTACCAAGTAGTATTTATCTTTGGTGGTAAGGGGTTGTTCAAACAGTTTATAAAGCCATTGCTCATCCAGCCAGCTTTGGCTAATTGGTAGAGGAATAAGTGCAATACCCATTCCTTGCTGCGCCGCTCTTGCTACACCAAACATACTATCTATTTGAATGTTTTGTGTTGGTGAAAAGTCATCAATCCCAACTTTTTCTGCCCACTGATGCCAAGCCCAAGGCCGTGCTTTATGCACAATAAGCGGCACTTGATTAAGCGCTTGGCAATGATCGTTTTGCCATTGTTCAAGTAGTTTTTTATTACACGCTGGAATATATTCTAAATTAAATAACTCAGTAGCCAGTCCATCAAGCGGTTTACTTGAAGATAAAATTATAGATAAATCACTTTGGCGAGTTAGTTCTTTGCGCGTTTTGAGGGTATCCATGTGTAAATTAATATTAGGGTGCTCGCTGGTCCATTCACTGAGCTTAGGCATTAACAATTCACTGGCAAAAAATTCGGGCAGGGTAATGGTTAAGTTTACATTTTGTTGTAACTGACTAAATTCATTAATGGTGCTCTCTAGCATATTTATAATTGGATAAATTGCTTCAAAAAAGTTTTTACCTGCAGGCGTTAAACTAATAGAGCGAGTTTGTCTTTGAAATAAATCAATGCCTAGCTGCTCTTCTAGCTGTTTAATTTGGTGGCTTACAGCCGAGGGCGTTAAGTAAAGCTCTTTAGCAGCATGTTTAAAACTTAAGCTTTTTGCGGCAAAACAAAAAGAGCGAAGGCCGCGAATAGGTGTTTGCATGGTATCCAGTATAAAGTTATTTCAATCGCCTAGTAATAAGCAATAATTAAACCAAAAATAAAAACTAACTATATCAGCAATTTATTTATTTTATTAGGTCGAATTCACCTAAGTGGTGCGTTAAATTGTCACTATAGTGCAAAAACTAAAATATAGACAAAAAAAATCCCTCTTACGAGGGATTTTGGGTAACTCAGCGCCATTGGCACTGGGAATGAGGTCGGTACAGGGTGAAATTATGAGTGGTTTAAAACACCATCTCAGGAATATCACCATTAACTAGCAATTTACCTGCCGTTTTGCTAATAATTTCATCAACTGATACGCCTGGTGCGCGTTCTAGTAAATGAAATGCGCCGTCTTTTACTTCTAGAACGGCTAAATCAGTAACTATTTTTTTAACACAGTTAACGCCCGTTAGCGGTAACGTACAGCTTTCTAATAACTTAGAGTCGCCGTGTTTACTGGCATGGGTCATGGTCACAATAATGTTTTTTGCACCGGCGACTAAATCCATCGCTCCGCCCATGCCTTTAATTAATTTTTTAGGGATCATCCATGAGGCTATAGAACCGTTTTGGTCTACCTCAAACGCGCCCAGAACGGTTAAGTCTACATGACCACCCCGTATCATGGCAAAACTATCTGCACTATTAAATATAGCTGCACCGGTAGCTGCCGTCACGGTTTCTTTACCCGCGTTGATCATATCCGCATCAACAGTGGCTTTAGTAGGGTATTCGCCCATGCCTAAAAGACCATTTTCGGACTGTAGCATAACTTCTATGCCATCGGGTACATAGTTTGCGACGAGTGTCGGAATACCAATGCCCAAATTAACATAAAACCCATCTTGTAACTCTTGAGCTACGCGCATTGCGACTTGTTCACGTGATAATGCCATTGTTAGTGCTCCTGCTTAATCTCGTGTGGTAACACGTTCAATGCGTTTTTCAAAGTTACCTTTTATAACGCGGTTAACAAAAATTCCTGGCGTATGTATTTGGCTTGGTTCAAGTTCGCCTGGCTCAACAATTTCCTCTACTTCTGCAACGGTAATTTTACCCGCAGTAGCCGCCATTGGATTGAAGTTCATGGCTGTATGACGAAATACTAAGTTGCCGTAGCGATCCGCTTTCCATGCTTTTACAATAGCGAATTCACCGGTAATTGACTCTTCTAAAATATAAGGGCGACCGTTAAATTCTTTTACTTCTTTACCCTCAGCAACCGGTGTGCCGTAACCTGTGGCTGTGTAAAAAGCAGGTATTCCTGCACCACCAGCACGCATTTTTTCAGCAAGAGTACCTTGTGGTGTAAGTTCTACATCAATCTCGCCACTGAGTAGCTGCTGCTCAAACAATGCATTTTCACCAACGTATGATGCGACTACTTTTTTAATTTGCTTGTCGTGCAGTAACAGCCCTAAACCAAAGTCATCAACACCACAGTTATTGGAAACAACAGTTAATTCTTTAGTTTGCATTTTTTTAATTTGGGCAATTAGCCCCTCAGGGATACCACATAAGCCAAAACCACCGGCTATTATTGTATCGCCGTCTTTTAAACCTTCCATTGCAGCTTCATAACTAGAAACTACTTTATCAAAACCGGCCATGAGTCACTCCTCATTCTGTGCTATATAATTATTGTGCTTGTAATGCTGCAGAAACCTTGCTAGCAGGTTGTTTGTTCAGTGCACTCGTAATTTGCCAACCTGCCTCAGCAAGCCTTTGTAAATCAATTCCATGCTCAATGCCAAGCCCTTGCAGTAAGTATACAACATCTTCGGTGGCAACATTTCCTGACGCGCCTTTGGCATATGGGCAGCCACCAAGGCCGGCAACAGCACTGTCAACCGTTGCTATACCAAGGTTTAGCGCAGCGTAAATATTTGTGAGCGCTTGCCCGTATGTGTCATGAAAATGTACAGCAAGTTTAGATTTATCAATATGTTTAAGTAGCAATGTAAGTAGCTCTATTACTTTAGCGGGTGTGCCAATACCTATGGTGTCACCTAGGCTAATTTCATAACAGCCCATTTTTAAGAGTTTAGCAGCAACAGCCAGTACAGTATGAGGGTCAACATCTCCCTCATACGGGCAACCTAACACACAACTTACATAACCGCGTACGCGAATGTTATTCGCCTTTGCAAAAGCCATAACTTCACTAAAACGCGCCAAACTTTGCTCAATAGAGCAATTAATATTTTTTTGGCAAAATGCTTCGCTCGCTGCGGTAAATATTGCAAATTCTTTAATACCTACAGCATCTGCTGCCTCTGCCCCTTTTAAATTAGGGGTAAGGGCACTGAGATTAACCTCAGGTAAATTAAGTGCGCTTATTACTTCACTAGAGTCTGCCATTTGTGGCACCCATTTAGGTGAGACAAACGCACCAGCTTCTATGTCTTTTATGCCTGCAGCGGCGAGTGCGTTAATAAGCGTTATTTTATCAGCAGTTTCTACAGCGGCTTCATTTTGAAGTCCATCTCTGGCGCCCACTTCAACAATGCGCACTGCTTTAGGTAATAATGAACTCATATTAAGCGGGTTCCTCTGCAGTTGTGTCTTCAACTATGGCCAGTAAAGCGCCATGGCTTACCAGTTCACCCTCAGCAAAACAGTAACTTTTTAATACGCCATCATGTGGGGCATTAAGCGTGTATTCCATTTTCATTGCTTCAATTATAACCACTGCATCGCCTTTAGTAATAGTGCTTCCCACCTCTAACAAGTGTTTAACTACAGTACCATTAAGTGGCGCAGCAAGAGGTAATGCCTCATTTTCATGTGAGCTGATGAAATGTTTATCAACACATTCAAACTTAGTTTGCAGTGCTTGGTTCATTACAGTAATGGCATTATCAACGTGGCTAACATGCGCAGTGTGTTTAGCGCCATTAATCGATACGTTGCAGTAGCCATTAGTTAACTCACCTTGCACTTCAAAGGTGTTGTCATTAATGGTCATGCTATAGCCCTGCGCGGTTTTTATTGCGTTTAAGGGGGTATCGCTAAATGGAATGTTAACTTGTTGCGGCGCATTTAAACTAAACCCATGTAATTGTTGCCATGGATTTGCACTACTTGTATTACTACCAAGTGATGCTAAATACGCAAAACCTGCAATTAAGCGGCTAGTTTGTAATAAAGACGGGTCAATAGTAACTAACGCTTCACCTTGCTCTGCAATAAAGTGGGTGCTTGGAGCACCTTGTTTAAAGCGTGGATGAATCGCTAAATTATATAAAAAGCTGATATTAGTGCTAAATCCGGCTAAATGAAATTGTGTTAATGCTTGTTGTAAACGGGAAAGTGCTTGGTCGCGGTTATCATCATGAACAATCAGTTTGGCAATCATTGGATCGTAATACGGGCTTATTTCATCACCTTGGGCAATACCAGTATCAATACGAACATATTCACTGTTAGCGGGCGTATATAGTGCCTCAATAGTGCCAGAGCACGGAATAAAGTCATTACTTGGATCTTCAGCGTAAATACGTGCTTCAAAGCTGTGGCCTTGTAGCTGAATATCTGCTTGCGCTAAAGGTAACGCTAAACCACTGGCTACATTAATTTGCCAATTAACTAAATCAACGCCGGTGACCATTTCACTCACTGGGTGCTCTACTTGCAAGCGAGTATTCATTTCCATGAAAAAGAACTCATCACCACAGAGTAAAAATTCCACAGTGCCAGCGCCTCGGTAGTCAATTGCTAGGGCACATCTTACCGCGGCTTCGCCCATTTCTTTTCGCAATGAGTCTGATAAACCGGGGGCAGGCGCTTCTTCAATCACTTTTTGATGCCGACGCTGCAATGAACAATCACGATCACCTAAATACACACAGTTGCCATAGTTATCAGCAAATACTTGCACTTCAACATGGCGTGGTTGGTCAACATAACGCTCAAGCAAAACCAGATCATTACCAAAACCGGCAGTAGCTTCACGTTTAGCACCTTCTAATGCGCTTATAAACTCACTGGCTTTTGAAACTATACGCATGCCCTTACCACCGCCACCAAAGGCCGCTTTGATAAGCACAGGGTAGCCAATTTTTTCAGCCTCAGCTTGTAAAAAGCTAGGGTCTTGTTTATCGCCATAATAACCTGGCACCAAAGGAACATTAGCGGCTGCCATAATTTCTTTTGCACGGGTTTTAGAGCCCATAGCTTCTATGCTACTTGCTGGTGGCCCAATAAAGGCAATGTTATTGGCTTCACAAACATTAGCAAATTCGCTGTTTTCAGATAAAAATCCATAACCAGGATGAATACAATCGGCGCCACTCATTTTGGCAACGTTAAGTATTTTATCTGCAACTAGGTATGAGTCTTTACTCGGCGCTGCACCAATATGGTAGGCTTCATCCGCCATTTTCACATGTTGAGCGTTTTTATCTGCATCTGAATAAACCGCAACTGTGGTCAAGCCCATTTGCTTTGCTGTTCGCATAATACGACAAGCAATCTCTCCGCGATTAGCAATCAGAATTTTTTGTAAGTGTACTGTGTTCATAATGCGTCCTAGAGTTGCCATTGGGGAGGGCGTTTTTCAAAAAAGGCAGTTAGACCTTCTTGACCTTCGTCTGATACACGAATTTTGGCTATACGTTCTGCAGTGAGCGCAATTATTTCGTTATCGATTTCTTTGTTTGCCACATCATTAATAAGCGCTTTAGCTGCTTTAACCGCTACCGGGCCATTATCTATCAGCGTTTGTAATAGGTTATCCAGTGCACAGTCTAAATTCCCTGTAATTTGGTGAACTAGCCCCAGCTGTTTAGCCGTATGCGCATCAAATACCTCAGCCGTTAAGAAGTAACGACGAGCAGCGCGTTCACCAATAGCTTTTATTACATAAGGGCTTATAACAGCAGGAATTAAACCTAATTTAACTTCACTTAAACAAAATTGAGCGTCGTCTTTACTGAGCGCGATATCACAGCAAGCAATTAAGCCCAATGCGCCACCAAATGCTGCGCCTTGTACCGCACAAATAGTAGGGTGTGGGCTTTGTGCTAATACTTGCATTAGCTTAGCCAGCTGCATCGAATCGGCCAAATTATCGTTATAGTTGTTATCTGCCATCGATTTCATCCAGGCTAAATCGGCACCGGCTGAAAAGTGTTTACCCTCAGTTTTTAATACAAGGGCACGAATATCGAGCGTATTAGCATGTTCAATACATTGAATAAGCTCATGGATAACGTCGCTATTAAAGGCATTGCGTTTTTCTGGGCGACTTAAAACAAGTACAGCCACATTAGATTTTGTTATTTGTAGTGTTACTGACATTTTAAGCTCCCATTACATTCTAAATACGCCAAATTTTGATTCACGCTCAGGAGCATTTTTAGCTGCGCTAAGTGCAAGCCCTAGAACATTGCGTGTATCAGCAGGGTCAATAATTCCATCATCCCACAAACGGGCACTGGCATAATAAGGATGACCTTGCTGTTCGTATTGATCGATGATTGGCTTTTTAAAATCGCTAATTTGTTGCTCGCTCATGCTTTCGCCTTTGCGGGCTAAACCATCTTGTTTTACTTGCGCCATTACACCAGCGGCTTGTTCACCACCCATAACTGAAATACGGGCATTCGGCCACATCCACATCATGGTCGGTTCAAATGCTCGGCCACACATACCATAGTTACCTGCACCGTATGAGCCACCGATTAAAATAGTAAATTTGGGTACATCGGCACACGATACAGCCATCACCATTTTAGCGCCGTGTTTAGCAATGCCTTCAGACTCATATTTTTTACCAACCATAAAGCCAGTGATGTTTTGTAAAAATACCAGTGGAATGTTGCGCTGAGCACATAGTTGAATAAAGTGCGCGCCTTTTTGCGCTGACTCACTAAATAAAATACCGTTGTTGGCCACTATGCCTACGGGATGATCATAAATGCTGGCAAAACCTGTTACCAGTGTTTCACCAAAGTAGCGTTTAAATTCATCAAACGATGAGTCATCAACAGTACGTGCAATGACCTCACGGACATCAAATGGCTTTTTAAGATCAGTACCGACAATGCCGTAAAGTTCGTTAATATCATAACGAGGGGCTTTTACTTCTTCGAGTAATGGTGAGGTAGGCCGTGAATAGTTAATTCGTTCAATACATTGGCGAGCAATCGACAACGCATGAGCATCGTTTTCAGCGTAATGATCGGCCACACCTGATGTTTTACAGTGTACATCGGCGCCACCAAGCTCTTCTGCAGTAACTACTTCACCGGTGGCAGCTTTTACCAGCGGCGGACCAGCTAAAAAGATAGTGCCTTGCTCTTTTACAATAATACTTTCATCGGCCATAGCAGGAACATACGCGCCACCGGCAGTACATAACCCCATAACCACAGCAATTTGTGGAATGCCTTTAC
This sequence comes from Pseudoalteromonas sp. S1609, assembly GCF_005887255.1. Classification (GTDB taxonomy): domain Bacteria; phylum Pseudomonadota; class Gammaproteobacteria; order Enterobacterales; family Alteromonadaceae; genus Pseudoalteromonas. The sequence continues at coordinate 9,472 of NZ_PNDJ01000061.1, forward strand.
CCGACATACGCGCTTGGTTGTAAAAAATACGACCAAAATGCAGTTTGTCAGGGAATACGTCGTCTTGCTCAGGTAAGTTTGCGCCACCTGAGTCAACTAAATAAATACACGGTAAATGACAACGTTCGGCGATGTCTTGAGCGCGTAAATGCTTTTTAACAGTCAGCGGGAAATAGGTGCCGCCTTTTACTGTCGCATCATTAGCAATCACCATACATTCGACGCCTTTAACGCGACCAATACCTGCAACCACACCGGCACAAGGAATATCTTGTTCATAAACGCCAAAGGCAGCAAATTGCGATATTTCTAAAAATGGCGAGCCTTCATCTAGCAAAGTGGTAATACGGTCACGGACAAACAATTTACCGCGGCCTTCATGGCGCTCTTTTAGCGCAGCGCCGCCGCCTAAACGTATTGTTGCTGCTTTACTGCGTAAATCATCCACTAGCGCCGACATGTTGTTGTGATTTTGCACAAAATTTGGATCATGCGGATTAACGCTCGATTTTAAAATCGTCATAACTAATCCTTAGCGGCTTTCAGTGAATAATTCGCGACCAATTAACATACGGCGTATTTCTGAGGTGCCTGCACCAATTTCATATAATTTTGCATCACGCAGCAAGCGACCTGTTGCGTATTCATTTATATAACCATTACCGCCTAAAATTTGAATTGCGTCTAATGCCATTTTAGTTGCAAGCTCAGCAGCATATAAAATTGCGCCAGCAGCGTCTTTACGGGTGGTTTCGCCGCGATCACATGCTTTTGCTACTGTGTACACATATGAGCGAGCTGCGTTCATTTGTGTATACATATCAGCAATTTTGCCTTGTATTAACTGAAATTGACCAATAGGGCTGTCAAATTGCTTACGCTCATGGATGTAAGGCACAACAATATCCATACACGCTTGCATTATGCCAAGTGGGCCAGCCGCTAAAACAACACGCTCATAATCAAGGCCACTCATAAGTACCTTAACGCCTTCGTTTAAGTTACCTAAAATATTTTCTTCGGGTACTTCACAGTTTTCAAATACCAATTCACAGGTATTTGAACCACGCATGCCGAGTTTGTCGAGCTTTTGTGCGGTTGAAAAACCAGGGAATGTTTTTTCTACAATAAAGGCTGTAATCCCTTTAGCACCGGCGTTTAAATCTGTTTTTGCATAAATTACCAGTGTATCTGCGTCGGGGCCATTAGTGATCCACATTTTATTACCGTTTAAAATGTACTTATCGCCTTTTTTCTCTGCTTTGAGTTTCATAGAAACAACATCAGAGCCCGCGTTAGGCTCACTCATAGCCAGCGCACCAATGTGCTCGCCACTAATTAGTTTAGGTAAGTATTTTTCTTTTTGTGCTTGTGAACCATTGCGGTTTATTTGATTAACACACAGGTTTGAATGCGCACCGTAACTTAAACCAATAGAGGCACTTGCACGGCTAATTTCTTCCATGGCAATAACGTGCTCTAAATAACCTAAACCCGCACCGCCAAATTCTTCATCGACGGTCATGCCTAAAACGCCCATTTCACCCATTTGCGGCCAAAGTTCATTGGGGAACGCATTATCAAGGTCAGTTTTTTCAGCTAGTGGGGCAATTTCTTGACTGGCAAAGCTGTTTACGTGACTGCGGATCATATCTGCAGTTTCGCCAAGGCCAAAGTTCATTTCTTTATATAGTGAAATAGTGCTCATGATTAATTCCTGTGTGTTGATGACGTTGTTATATTTTATTCATCTATTTTGCTAAGCGTGTCGCGACAGCGACGTTCAGCGGTGACCAGTTCCATAAGAACCACTTTAATGTCATCCATCTGTTGTGAAAGATCGGCTTTTTTCTCACTGATAAGATCAAGCATAGTAACTAACTGTTTTGCACTTGATTTATCAGCATCATACAGTTCAAACAAACGACCTGTTTCAGCTAAGGTGAAACCTAAACGTTTACCGCGCAGTATTAGCTTAAGGCGTACCTTGTCGCGCTTTGAGTAAATACGTGTTTGACCATTGCGCTCTGGCGATATTAACCCTTGGTCTTCGTAGAAACGGATAGAGCGGGTGGTAATATCAAATTCTTTAGCCAATTCACTAATGCTAAAAGTTTGTTCGTTTTTAGCCGGCTCGTTGGCTGAATTTGCAAAGTTTGTTTGATTATCTGATTTCATTGTAATGTTTACCTCATTCGAATAACTCCAATATAAGTGAAGTTTACGTAAAGGTAAAGTGCGATCTGGTTGTTATACTTTAGACGTATAAAATAAAAGCGGAAATGCAGCAGAAGTTGAGTGTTTATAAACGTTATAAGCCAGTTAGACAGTATGTAATAAATTTTTAGCAAGCTAACTTTACAGTTTTTACACTAATTAGAAAGTTGATTTTAGATTTACGTTGGCGTAAACGTAAATTTTATGTATGCTCGTATTTATCAGATTAGTTTAAACATTAAGCTAAACATAATAAAACATGTTTGCGTTAATTGAAAATGGAGCCTTTTATGTCTTTCGAAAGCGTTGTAATTGTAGCAGCAAAACGCACCCCAATGGGTGGATTTATGGGCGCACTAAGTGATGCGCAGTCTACCGAATTAGGTGCTACGGCCATTGCAGGAGCACTTGCTCAAACGGGTTTAAGCAATGATGCAATTGATGAAGTAATTATGGGCTGCGTATTGCCAGCCGGTTTAGGCCAAGCGCCTGCACGTCAAGCTATGCTTAAAGCGGGGCTTGCACTAAGCACCGGCGCTACCACTATTAATAAAGTATGTGGCTCTGGATTAAAAGCAGCGATGTTAGCGAATGACCTTATTAAAGCAGGTTCTATTGAATCAGCAATCGCTGGTGGTATGGAAAGCATGACCAATGCACCTTACTTTATTCCTAAAGCCCGTGGCGGTATGCGTATGGGACATGGCGAAATTAAAGATCACATGATGAGTGATGGCCTAGAAGACGCCTACGACAATAAAGCAATGGGATGCTTTGCTCAAGACACAGCCGATGAATACGGTATTGGTCGTGAGCAAATGGATACGTTTGCACTGGGTTCATTAAGTAAAGCAAACGCAGCCATAGACAATGGGTGGTTTGATAACGAGATTACACCGCACACTATTAAAACGCGTAAGGGTGACATCACCGTTTTAATTGATGAGCAACCTGGCAACGCACGCCCTGAAAAAATTCCAAGCTTAAGAGCTGCATTTAAAAAAGACGGCACTATTACTGCCGCTAATTCATCGTCTATTTCAGATGGTGGTGCTGCGCTAATACTAATGAGTGAATCAAAAGCAAAAGCTGAAGGTTTAACACCACTTTGTAGAATTGTTGCTCATAGCACTCACTCTCAAAAACCAAGTGAATTTACCGTAGCCCCAGTGGGCGCAATGAACAGCGTGCTTGAAAAAGCTGGCTGGACAACCGCCGATGTTGATTTATGGGAAATTAATGAAGCGTTTGCCATGGTCACTATGCTGGCTATTAACGAATTAAAGCTCGATGAAAGCAAAGTAAACGTGAATGGTGGTGCGTGTGCACTAGGCCACCCAATTGGTGCTAGTGGCGCACGTATTTTAGTAACACTTATTCATGCGCTTAAAAACCGAGGCCTCAAAAAAGGCGTTGCGTCTTTGTGTATAGGTGGCGGTGAAGCCGTTGCTATGGCAGTCGAAGCACTTTAACTGATAACAAAGCCGCAGCAACTATAACAATCACAGCGCTGCGGCAATTAAATTGACTCAATAGGATTTATTATGCACCAAGTACCTTTACTAATTAACGGCGAGTTCGTTCAGTCAACGTCAAATGAATTAATTGATGTTGTAAACCCAGCTAATCAAGAAGTGCTCGCGCAAGTGCCATGCGCTACAGACGCAGAGATGGATGCTGCGATTGCATCAGCAAGCGAAACATTTAAAACATGGAAAGATGTGCCTATTACTGAGCGTGCGCGCATTATGATGAAATACGCGGCGCTATTAAAAGAAAACCATGATGAACTAGCCACTATTATTTGTCATGAGCTAGGCAAAACGTTTGAAGATGCAAAAGGTGATGTGTGGCGTGGTATTGAGGTAGTTGAACAAGCTGCTAATGCGCCGTCGTTAATGATGGGTGAAACCATGGAAAACGTTGCGCGCAAAATCGATACGTATTCTTACATGCAACCACTGGGTGTATGTGCAGGTATTACGCCATTTAACTTTCCAGCAATGATCCCATTGTGGATGTTCCCACTGGCAATTGTGTGTGGTAACACCTTTATTTTAAAACCCTCTGAGCAAGATCCACTTACTCCTATGCGCTTAGCTGAGCTATTTATTGAAGCCGGTGCACCAAAAGGCGTGTTACAAGTAGTACATGGTACAAAACCACAAGTTGACCGCTTATTAGAAGACAAAGCCGTTCGTGCTATTTCATTTGTGGGTTCATGTGGTGTAGGTGCATACATCTACTCTAAAGGCACACAAAACTTAAAACGTGTTCAGGCGTGTGTTGGCGCTAAAAACCACATGGTAATTATGCCTGATGCGAGTAAATCGCATGTTGTTAATAACCTTGTGGGTGCCTCTGTAGGTGCAGCAGGTCAGCGCTGTATGGGTATTTCTGTGGCTGTATTTGTTGGTCAAGCAAAAGACTGGGTTGATGAAATTAAAGCAGGCTTTGAAGCTGTACGCCCAGGTGTTTGGGATGATGCTGATGCGGCTTATGGCCCACAAACATCGCCTGCTGCAAAAGCACGTATTTTATCACTGATTGCTGATGGTAAAGCACAAGGCGCTACTTGTTTAATTGATGGCTCTGATTTTAGCGTTGAAGGTTACGAGCAAGGTAACTGGGTAGGTCCTACGTTATTTACTGATGTAACCAAAGATATGAACTTGTACAAAGAAGAGATTTTTGGCCCAGTATTGGCGTGTATGTTTGTTGATACCCTTGAAGAAGCCATTGCGCTTATTAACGAGAGCCCTTACGGCAACGGTACTTCATTATTCACCTCAAGTGGTGCGGCTGCGCGTAAATTCCAACACGAAATTGAAGTAGGCCAAGTGGGTATTAATGTGCCAATTCCCGTGCCTTTACCATTTTTCTCGTTCACGGGTTGGAAAGGCTCATTCTACGGCGATACTCACACGTATGGTAAACAAGGTATTCGTTTTTACACAGAAACCAAAACCATTACTTCTCGCTGGTTTGAAGATGATATCGCTTCAGGTCCAAATATGAGTATTAATCTTAAGTAACAGTTTAACCGCATAATTAATAAAAAAGAGGGGCACAACACATAATGTTGTCGCTCCTCACTAATAACTCCCGTTATGGGATGCACCGACAACAAACAAAACACAACAAGAGGTCTACCATGGACTTTAACTTATCTGAAGATCAACAAGCTTTTGCGCAAACGGCGCGCCAATTCGCAGAATCTGAACTAGCACCACATGCAGCTAAGTGGGATCGCGAACATATTTTCCCAAAAGACACCATTAAAGCCGCTGGTGAGCTTGGCTTTTGTGGCTTATACACGCCAGAAGAAGCCGGTGGCTTAGGTTTATCTCGTTTAGATTCAAGCATTATTTTTGAGCAACTTGCACTGGGTTGTACAGCAACTACGGCTATGCTGACCATTCATAATATGGCAACCTGGATGATCGCAAGCTTTGGCACCGATGCAGTAAAAGACAAATACGTTGAGCAATTGGTAATGGGTGAGTTGTTAGCCTCTTACTGTTTAACTGAGCCAGGCTCTGGCTCTGATGCTGCGTCATTAAAAACTAAAGCAGTTCGCGATGGCGATGAGTATGTTATTAACGGCTCAAAAATGTTTATTTCTGGCGCTGGTGAAACAGAAATTTTAGTTGTAATGGCACGTACAGGGGCTGATGGCCCAAGTGGCATTTCAGCGTTTGTTGTACCAGCAGATGCCAAAGGTATTGAGTACGGCAAAGCAGAAGAAAAAATGGGTTGGAATGCACAACCAACACGCTTAATTAGTTTTGAAGATGTACGAATTCCAGCAGCAAACTTATTAGGCCAAGAAGGCGAAGGCTTTAAGTTTGCCATGCAAGGCTTAGATGGCGGCCGTATTAATATTGCAACTTGCTCTATTGGTACTGCACAAGCGGCACTTAATACTGCACGTGAGTATTTAAAAGAGCGTACCCAATTTGGTAAGCCATTGGCAGCATTTCAAGCGCTACAATTTAAAATTGCCGATATGAATACCGAGCTTGTAGCAGCGCGCCAAATGGTACGACTCGCGGCGTTTAAACTTGATACTAACGACAGTGAAAAAACTACTTATTGTGCTATGGCTAAACGCTTTGCAACCGATGTTGGTTTTACTGTGTGTAACGATGCGCTGCAAATTCATGGGGGCTACGGTTATATTAAAGAGTACCCACTTGAACGCCACGTACGCGATGTACGTGTTCATCAAATTTTAGAAGGCACTAACGAAATTATGCGCGTGATTATTGCGCGTCGTATCTTAGCCGAATCAGCCAGCGAAGTTTTATAAGGAGATTAGTATGTCAAATCCTAGCATTGAGTTAACTATTGAAGGCCATGTAGCTATTTTAACTATGTCGAATCCGCCAGCGAATACCTGGACGAAAGACACCTTAGTGGCGCTTAAAGACACAGTTAATCAGCTCAACACTAATAAAAATATTTATGCATTAGTACTGACTGGTGAAGGCGAGAAGTTTTTTAGCGCCGGTGCCGACCTAAATGTATTTGCCAGTGGCGACAAAGGTGTCGCTGCAGATATGTCATGTGTATTTGGTGAAGCGTTTGAAGCGCTAACTAATTTTAGAGGCGTGTCGGTTGCAGCCATTAATGGCTATGCAATGGGGGGCGGGCTTGAAGTAGCGCTTGCTTGTGATATTCGTATTGCCGAAGAGCAAGCACAAATGGCATTGCCTGAAGCAAAAGTGGGTTTATTACCCTGCGCTGGTGGAACGCAAAACTTAGCATGGCTAGTGGGTGAAGGCTGGGCAAAACGCATGATTTTATGCGGTGAACACTTAAAAGCCGATAAAGCCCTACAAATTGGCTTAGTGGAAGAAGTAGTTGCACAAGGTGAAAGCTTTGCTGCAGCACTAAAACTGGCAAATCAAGTGTCAGAGCAAAGCCCATCGTCGGTTGCTGCATGTAAAACATTGATTCAAAAAGGGCGTCATCAACCTATGGCAAATGCATTGCCACTGGAACGTGAACTGTTTGTTGGTTTATTTGATACCGAAGATCAGCAAGAGGGCGTGAACGCCTTTTTAGAAAAACGCAAAGCTAATTGGGTGAATGGCTAATGACTGAATTAACCCGTTTAAATTCAGCTGATGCTGCCGTGGTATTTGAAACGGCAACCACATACAATGGCCGACTCATTGGTTTTGCTACGCTTAACGCGCCTAAGTCATTAAACGCGTTAAATTTTGAGATGATCAGCTTACTCGAGCCGCAACTACAGCAATGGGACAAAGACGATAACATTGCATTAGTGGTTCTTAAAGGTGCTGGTGAAAAAGCATTTTGTGCCGGTGGCGATGTAGTGAGCTTACACAAAGCAATGAGTGAGGGTAAACCGAGCTCACTGGTTGAAGAGTTTTTTACTCAAGAGTATCAGCTCGATTACCTAATTCATTGCTACAACAAACCCATTTTAGTCTGGGGTAACGGTATTGTAATGGGCGGCGGTTTAGGTTTAATGGCCGGTGCCAGTCATCGTGTTGTTACCGAAACATCACGCATTGCCATGCCAGAGCAAACCATTGGGCTTTACCCTGATGTAGGTGGCAGTTATTTTTTACATAAAATGCCCGCCCATGTTGGTTTGTTTTTAGGGCTTACCTCGGCATCTATAAATTGTGAAGACGCTAAGCTTGTATCGCTTGCCGATCACTTTATAAATGCCGATAAATACCCAGAGCTTGTTGAAACGTTACTCAATACTAAATGGGGTAAAACAGCAAGTTTAAACCACGACAAGCTTAGTAACTTGCTTATTGAGTTAGATAACAACTCTAGCCGTATGCCTAAAGGCAATTTAAAAGCCAACTTATCGCTAATTCAAAAGTTAGGCGAGTTTGACACGTTACAGCAGCAGGTAGATTACATTTTAAACCTAACCACAGATGACAAATGGCTACAACGTGCACAAAAATCGTTGGCACATGGTTGTCCATTAAGTTGTGCTTTAGTGAGTGAGCAGCTTAAACACAGCAAAGGCAAAAACTTAGCTGAGTGTTTTAAAATGGAATTGGGCATGTCGGTTCGTGCTGGTGAAGTGGGCGAGTTTCAAGAAGGTGTACGTGCCTTACTAATCGATAAAGACGGTACGCCACAGTGGCAGTTTAAAACCTTAGCTAATGTGCCAAGCGAAGTAGTAGAGAGCTTTTTTGCAAATCGCTTTGGCGAGCAACATCCGCTAGAGCCGTACTTTTCACAACTAAATTTACAAGGGTAAAGCGATGAGTAAACTTAATATAGGATTTATTGGTTTAGGAAACATGGGCGGCCCAATGGCAGCAAACTTAGTTAAAGCAGGCCACAGTGTGCGCGTTTTTGACTTAAGTGCAGAGGCCGTTAAAGAGCTTGTGAATCATGGGGCTAATGCGGCGCAAAGTGCCAGTGATTGTGCGCACGAGGCTGATGTGCTAATTAGCATGCTACCGGCAAGCAAACATGTTAAATCACTTTATTTAGGCACAGACGAGCAATCGGGTTTAATTAAAGTACTGAGTAAAAGTACCTTAGTGATTGATTGTTCAACCATAGATGCACAATCGGCTCGTGATGTAGGCCATGCCCTTGGCGAGCAAGGCATTGCGTTTGTTGATGCACCTGTATCGGGTGGTGTAGCAGGGGCAACGGCAGGCACGCTTACGTTTATCGTTGGTGGTGAGCAAACTGCATTCGATAAAGCCAATACTGTATTAGTCGATATGGGTAAAAATATCTTCCATGCTGGTGATATTGGTGCAGGGCAAGTTGCTAAAATATGTAACAATATGCTGTTGAGTATTTTAATGGCAGGCACCAGTGAAGCCATTCAAATGGGCATTAATAACGGTCTCGACGCAAAAGTACTCAGCGATATAATGAGCGCAAGCTCGGGTCGTAATTGGACGTTAGAACTTTATAATCCCTGCCCAGGTGTTATGGATACCGCTCCTGCAAGTAATAATTATAAACCTGGCTTTATGGTCGATTTAATGGCTAAAGACTTAGGCCTTGCTATGGAAGCGGCGCAACAAAGTAATTCACTAACGCCAATGGGCTCAATGGCTAAAAATTTATACACTATGATGCAGCACCAAGGTGCAGGCAGTGATGATTTTAGTGCCATTTTTAAATTGTTTTCGAAGTAGGAAAGTATCGTGGAAATAAAAAATAATACCGTAGTTATTACCGGTGGCGCACAAGGCTTAGGTTTTGCAATGGCGCAAAAGTTTGCCTTAATGGGCGCTAATATTGCCTTAATTGATATGGCACAAGCCCAGTTAAATGAAGCAACCGAGCAACTATCTGCATTAGCAGGCGTAACAGGCACTATTAAAGGCTACAGCGCTAATGTAACCGTTGAGAGCGAAGTTGAAGACGTATTTAATACCATTAACAGTGACTTTGGTCACATTGGGGTATTAATTAATAACGCCGGCATTTTACGCGATGGCATGTTTATAAAAGCCAAAGACGGCAAAGTGGTAAAAAAAATGTCGCTTGATCAATTTCAATCAGTGATTGACGTTAACCTAACAGGTGTATTTTTAGCAGGGCGCGAAGCTGCAAGCCACATGATTGAATCAGGCAAAGGTGGCGTAATTGTAAACATGTCGAGTGTAGCGCGTGCAGGTAATATTGGCCAAACTAACTATGCCGCCTCAAAAGCGGGGGTTGTGGCACTAACCACTACATGGGCTAAAGAACTTGGTCGTTTTCGTATTCGCGTTGGCGCCATTGCCCCAGGTGTTATTAGCACCGCAATGACCGATGTAATGAAGCCAGAAGCTAAACAGCGCATGCTTGCTGTAACACCAGTAGGGCGCTTAGGTGAAACCGCTGAAATAGCCCATACTGCTCAGTATATTATCGAAAACGACTTTTTCACTGGCCGTGTAGTAGAGATAGACGGCGGCATACGTTTATAACTGTGTTAGATCTAACTTAATTATTGAAAGCACAGCTCTTTGAGCTGTGCTTTTTAGTTTTAAATCCACCATTATATTTTAATCATGGTTAGAAACAGAGATTTCATAAACGATATTCAACTTAAAAAATAATGCTGTATATATAGACAGTGTGTGGTGTTTTGTCCAATAACATTATTAAAAGTCGTTTTGGTGTATTTTAACAACGATAATATTATAACTTGCGTAATAACTTGTTAACATTGAAGTTATTTAGTGGAATTATTGAGCAATGTAATATACGCCGTTTTGGGGTGTTATAACCCCCCAAAGTGGTGTTTAATAAGCTGTTAGCTAGCAAGGAAATGTATGTTTGAAGTATTAGGCACTATGATTCAAAAATTACTGGAATCTATAATCATAATTACCATTTCGGTAATAACAGCGTTTATTTTAGTTACCACCCATATAAAGAATAATTTTGATGAAATAAAGTCTGTTAATTCAAAGGTGAGTGAGTTAACGAATAAAATTGATACATTAGAGAGCAAACTAAAATTATACACTGATGGTGTAGAAGATCTTGTTGGTATTCAAAAAATTGATTATACAAAGCAATTACAAAAACTGACTCAAGTAGCAGAAAATAATTCACAACTTGTTGAGGATTTAAACAAATTAGTAATCAAAGACCCTGAAAAAGTTTTAGCGTTAAAGCAATTGAATATGGAAGTTATATCACTTAAAGAGTCAGTGAGTGAACTTAAAGTTGGCGTAGATAAAAACGACGATAGAATACACAATAACCTTTCAACTATTTTGAATTTCGCATTAGCATTACTTGCTATTGCAGTTGGTGCCAAAATTATCCTTGGTTGGCCAAGGCATGGTGGAAATGCTAGCTAACAAGGTAATTAAACGGAAAATTTACAGTTGGCTGTTTTTCGTGCCTCAAACATCATAGCCAACTATAATTTTCCGCTTATGTAAGCGTTATGCGTATAAGGAATTACTGTGTCTTTCGATAATATTATATTTTTGTTTAGAGCTTGTCTCATTGTATGGATTATTTCTTATCTATTAAGGCCTTTTTTACCAGATAAATACAATGAAGTTGTATTAGAGATTGGGCATAGGTTTCTTCTGTTATTAATTTCCATACCAACTGTAGTTAGAAATACGTGGGTTTGTAGTTCTTCAATTATGTACTACTTAGGCATGTTTTCGATATTAGGTTTGTTTTTAATTGGTTTGTTTATGTTTCTTTATACATTGCTTTTACAATTTGGTATTCAGTACTCTGAATTTGAACCTATTTATAAAGTGCTTGTTATCGTTGCTGAAAATAAAGCTGCATGGGCAGGAGCTACAATTGTAATAGCAACTACTGTCGCAGTCGGTCACATGTGGAACTTACGTATTAATTCAGCAAAATTTGATGAAGAAATGAAAAAATTTAAAAGAGAAGAACAAGAAGCATTTGAAAACAAGAGAAACAAAACATTAAGTAAAAAAGAGTTTAACTCTATATATCCAGGCTAATACGCATAACAAGTTACTCAAACGGACGCTGCTGCTAACAGTTTGCTCGGTTTCGTTTCGTTACACATTTTAGCAAACTATTATCAGTCTTTTAAATGGGCGTTAGAGTTTTATCAAATGAAAGTAGTACGCTGGGCGATTCTTCTCCTAATTTCCTCAATTATTTATTTATATTTTTTTGGTGTTGAACCTGACAGAAAAGTAATTTTAGATCGAGAAAATGATATTACAGAAATCACTTTGATTAATAAAAATTTTGAAAACAATCGTTATTACCCAAACACTAGTTTAGGTTATTTGAGGTGGCTTAATTTTGAAAAAATAAATTTCAAAGGGGAGCAGTTTCATCAAATAGGTTCGGGTGCTTCTTTAATACAACCAATAGAAAAAACGTCAAAATTTGTAGTAGAAAATACCATTGAGAGTAGAGATATTTATAACCGTAAGTATAACTTTCAAAGAACTTATATTAAAAACCAAGTTTCAGGCGACATTTTAGCTTATAAAGAATGGAAGTGTTCAAATAGCAACTGCGATATATCTTCTGATAACTCGAAAGGCTGGCAAGGTCAATATGGCGCTCTATTCGTTAGGGAAGTTCTAAATCCAACATTACCTATTAAGGGCGCGGTAGGAGTTATACCTTACCCAAAAACAGCTTATACCTATTTACCTATAAAAAATAAAATTTTAAAAATAGAAAAAGTGCGAAAAAACCTATTTAATTGTCCTGATAGCTTTTCTATTTTAGCAAGAAAAGATATACCTGCTAGAGTTTTAAGTTTTAACAGAAAAATGTTTTTACCTGCTCATAATATTAAACAGGTACATTGTTTAAATGAAGAGGTTTTTGTTATTTCTAATACATTCCCTCAAAATATATTCTTAGATTGGATCTCGTATTCTGGAACCTTATTAGGCCAATTTAAAATTAATTTTAGTGGTATTGATTCATCTGACTATATATTTGTAAATGCAATAAATAGAAATAGTGAAGCAATACATTTAAGTGTAATGTATTTTAACCAATCGCCGAGACAGCAAGAAAAAATGAAGACATATATTGGATATGACGTTTTAATTAATATTAATGCATCTCAAAGGTGGCACTAAAAAGCTTTAACACATATGAGCTTAAACTCTGTCAATAGGTGTATTAGTGTGATTACCAAGGAAACGTGACGGTCTAACTACCAAGCGATTTTACGCAGACAAATAACACGCAGTTATCGGGTTTATCTCAAATTAAGTATTGTTTTTTTTAAATTCTCCCATATATAGTTAGCTTTATGTGAAAAATAAAATGGAATTTTATGAATGTAAGTTTGCGTGAGGTTACGAAAGACAATTGGCTTGATGTTATTCATCTAGAGATTACTAAAGAGCAAGAAGATTACGTAGCGTTAAATTCAGAGTCTATTGCTGAATCCAGTTTTTACCCTCATTATGTTAATCGTGCAATTTATCTTGACGATATAGTCGTCGGTTTTATGCAATATTATCAGGAGCTTGAAGAAGGGCTACCGGATGAGTTTTATATTGCCCAGTTCATGGTTGATGTTAAACATCAAGGACAAGGTATTGGGAAAATCGCTACAGATCTGGTAATTAATGAAATGAAAGCAATTCCAGAGTGTAAGAAAATCACCATACTCTATATGCCTGGTCATCATGCAATGCGCAAGTTCTATTCACAGTTTGGTTTTGAAGTGACCGAAGAAGATGATGAAGACGGTGTTGTAATGGAGCTAGATGTTTAATAATCCAAACGGCCTTCAGGCCGTTTGTTTTTTAACTGAGATTTCTCTCAATTGAAGCTCAGTGGTATTCATATTTCCCCTCAGCAAGATATTGCGAACGCCGCTAGCGTGGATTTCGACGTTTTTTCAGACTTGAGTAGCCGTGACACCTCAGATTGGCCTAAATGTGGGTTAGTCACTATAACCCTAATGACGCGCCAGTAAGGGCAAAGATTTTTTGAGTCGTGCGCATTGGTTTTTTCGGTATGCTGATTTTAAGTTTTGTGCAGTCATTTAGCTTTCGTGTCGGCTACGAAAATGTTGTAATTTACTTGTCTTTAGGTTTGGTAGTAGTCGGTCTATTCCTGCCTATATACAGAGCAGAGTGTATTTTTGGTTATGTGTTTGGCTCAATAGTTTTTTCTGGATCAATAATACCTCTCGTAGGTATATTGTTAATAGCGGGGATTCCATGGTTTTCTACGTATGTATAAAGTCATTAGTTTTTCGAGTTTTTAGGGCGCAACCGCAGTAGTCTAGCTTAACAATCCGCGTCATTCAGGGCCTTCGGGCCGGAATGACGCTCTTAAGTTCGCGCGCATGTGCGGAGCGCTATACACAAGGATGAGCAGTGGCATTTAAATCTACGATTTTATTTCTTTTTATATTTATGATTTCTGGTTGTGCTTCACGAAGTGCAGAAGAGATCGGGGGTAATTTCACTTCTGGCTCTGACTTTACTTAGCATGACTAAGAAAGTTCTTGGATCGATAATTTTTTACCCTAAATAAAAGCCACTCAGACACTTGTAATCCCCTTCAAAACGCCGACTAAAAATATCAAACACTTCTTTATATGTTGCGTAAGAGTACAGTAATTGATTGAACCAAAATAGGAACTCAGCTATGGTTTGTTTATAAATAAAAACAAATAAAAAACGAGTTAATCTACAGGCTCGTTGGTCCCACAAGAGGAAGACATGCGTATTAAATTTATATTTATATTGATAACTTTATTTTCGAGCGTATCAAGTGCGCAAGACTTTTTTGTTAAGGAAGTGAGGTTCAAAAACATTGTTGCCAATCTCTATCTTCCTAATACCTCAGAAAAAGTTCCTGTGGTTATTGCAATCGGTGGTTCTGAGGGAGGAATCAGCACAGGTGATGCCAATGGTAAAATGATTGCACCACATGGGATCGCTGTATTAGGGCTCGCCTACTTTAAAGAAAAAGGGATTGCTCAGACACTAGATCAAATACCCTTAGAATATTTTTTAAGTGCAATTGATTATCTTGAGACTGTTTCTTCAATAGATTCGTCAAAAATTGGTTTTATTGGTGGTTCTAGGGGAGCTGAATTAGCGCTTTTATTAGCATCGATGGAACCACGCATCAAATCTGTTGTAGCGACAACTCCAAGCAAAGTAGCTTGGTACGGAATGACTACAGCAAGGTCAGCGTGGACATTTAACGGAAAAGATATTCCTGCTTTAAGCTTGGAACTTGATGAAAAGGCTCCTTTACTTAATCGATTTGAAGTTGCTTTAGAAAATAAAAACAATGTAGCAAACTCATTATTCTCTTTCGAAAAAATAAATGGTCCAATATTGCTGATTTCAGCAAAAAACGATCAAGTTTGGCCTTCATTTCAAATGTCGAACGAGATAGAGGAATACCTTAAAAAACATAATTTCAAACATTCCGTCACACACAACGCATATCCGACAGGTCATGGTTTTAGTCAAGAGACAGCGCCTGAAATAAAACAGTCAATAATTGACCATTTCATGCGTACTTTATAGTGCTAACATATATGAACCTTAACCGAGTCAATGGACTAGTTTTTTTACCGTTTTCATAAATTGACGTTTAATTCTAAATCAAAAAACAATTCGTTTGCTTCGTCTGTTAAGTAGGTAGCTTACAGCAAATTATGGATTCATGTTACTGTAAAAGTTCATTGAGCTGTCTCCTATAAGGTTGGTTACCCTTTCATCGTAGTTGAATAATCGCGATGCAGGGGAGGAGGCTTAATGAGAATCAAGCCATTACAACAGGACAAAAAATTGTTGGCTTTTCTCCTTCGTCACTTATTTAAATCAACTAAATTTGCCTATTATTTGGGCGTGATGGATTAGTTTAGTCTTTAACATAATAGGTTACAAAATGTATGAATTTTTAGTTGGCTTGGAAGTTTCGGACAATGGCGCGTATTCAGACTATCGAGCGGCTATGGCACCCATTCTTAGTGCTTTTGGTGGCGGTTTCGGTTTTGATTTTGTAGTTTCGGAGGTTCTTCTTTCAAAAGTTGATACTCCTATTAATCGAGTTTTTACAATTCATTTCCCAAATAAAACCATCTCAGAACACTTCTTTTCCGATCCTGAATATTTAAAAGTAAAAGCTCAATTCTTTGACGTGTCTGTATCTCACGTAACAATCATTGCGGGCTATGAAAAAGACTCTCAAAATATCATCTAAAAAAATATTCTTACTTTGTATTTAAACCTTTATAACAGTTTTTGCGACTAAGTTTTAAAGCAAATAATAAAGGTTTTGTATGAACTACTTAAAGCAAGTTTTAAATATAGCATTATTGGTATTAGTTAGTTTTGCGGGTATTAAGCCCGTGCAAGCTACTAACTTACCTTTTGAACAAATAATCACACCTCAACAAGCAAAGCGAGATATTGCGCAGTGGTCACAATGGCTGCACAGTACACACCCTGATTTAAAACACAGTGTGGCCGACATTGATGCTTTTTACTTGCAACTGAATACTATAACCGCAGCTATTACCGATGAACTTAGCGTGCGGGAATTATGGGCCCGTTTAGCGGTATTAAATTCAACATTGGCTGATGGGCATTTAAAAGTAGGGCATGCTTCTACGTCGCAATGGCGTAAATGGGTCAATAGTGGCGTGGGGCTTTTTCCATTTGAAGTTGCGATTGTAAACCAGCAACTTTATATAAAATCTAACACAGGCGGTACCAAGAGTGGCTATGCTGAGCAACAAATAAAGGCGATTAATGGCGTGCCATATGAGCAAGTCGTAGCTCAGTTATTACGCCGCACACATGGTGATACTGATGAATTTAGACAAGAAGTATTAGCACGTCAATTTCATCGTTTATTATATTTAACGTTTGGTTACTCAGAACAATTTAGCATTACCTTAGCAGATGAAGAGCTCACGCTAGCTGCGAGCAAAACTTTGCCACAAAGCATGGTTGAACGCTCATTTGTAGATACTTTTAATGTTGAGTACACAGGTGAGACGGCAACCCTTACAGTTAATTCATTTTCATGGCCTGATTTTAAGCAATACCTTGCCTTTATGGACGCCACTTTTACTCAGCTAACAGAAAAAAACATAAAGCACCTAATAATTGATATCAGTAATAATGGCGGTGGCGATGATGACTTTTGGATGGCAGGAATTATGCGTTATATAACGGATGTACCATATCGTCACTTTTCCCATTATCGCTCTAAGGTGTTGTTAAAGTATCGTGATCCAGGCCAAATAGTAGGTGAAATTGAGTCTGGTGAAAACACTCGTTTTATACAGCCAGAACCTGATCTTGCTAATTTTTTTACCGGGGATGTTGCTGTAAAAATAGGGGCTTACACTTATTCTTCAGCAATTGTGTTTGCTAACACCCTACAAGATTTTTCAATTGCGCCATTGGTTGGCGAAGACACAACAGGAAGAAGCACTCAAACTGGGGGGATCCAGTTTTTAAACTTAATACATAGTAATTTGCAGATGGTCAGCCCGCGCTTTATTTTGACAAGGCCAAATGGTGAGCTGCAAATGACTGGCGTTAAAGTTTCTTCGTTGTGACGCTTAAACACCGAGAACTGATATTAGCATTTTGTTCGTTCACTAAAGTGGCTGTCGCTTTAAAACATTGCTTAGTATAAAAATCTAAGCAATTGTCTTTAATGCGTATTTTGCTAAACTATAAGCGCTGATACTCGAGTATAAATGTATAACTAACTTCGAGCCATATATTTACCTTTGAATATTTTTATTTATAAAAGGTATTCTATCTAAACTATTACAATTAAGGAAAACGCGTTCCAATGTTTAGGAAAAACATTCGTTGCAGCTTACACATTTTATCATTAAGCACATTATTACTTACCAGCCTACTACCACAGGTAAAGGCCGATGAAATAGATGACTTTTTACTAGAGAAAATGCGCACAGCTAATATTCCAGGATTACAACTGGCAATCGTGAAAGACAATAGGCTGATAAAAAAAGCCAGTTACGGCCTGTCGAACTTACAAGACCAGGTCACGGTACAAAACTATACCCCTTTTCCTATTTTTTCGATGACTAAAGCTTTTACTGGCGTTGCAATTATGCAACTTGCCGCTGAAAACAAGTTATCGGTTAACGATCCGATTTCAAAGCATTTAGATGATTTGCCTAAAGCATGGCAACCGCTAACTATCCGTCAGCTGCTAAGCCATACTTCTGGTTTACCTAAAATATTAAATGGTCATTGGGTTGATTTAATTTCCAATGGTCAGCCAGATCCTGCGTGGCAAGAAGTACTTACTTTACCAATGCGTTATGAAACCAATAGCCGCTTTGAGTACAACCAAACAGGTTACATTTTGTTAGGTAAAATTATTGATAAGTTATCGGGTCAGCCTTTTTCTAATTATATTCAGAAAAATCAGTTGGCTAAACTAGATATGCCCATAACTTTGGCTGCAGGTTTTGCTCATACTGAATCTATTGTCCCTAATCAAGCTCGTCCTTACGTTACTGGCAATCAAGGAAAGCTAAAAACGGTACAAATAACTTTCGACCCATTCTTTAGAACTGCGGCGGGTATGAGTGCTACCGCAACTGAGCTTGCTAATTACGCGATAGCGCTTCAACAACGAAAACTCCTTGATGAGAAGTACCTTAAAGAAATGTGGTCACCAACGCGTTTAAAGAGTGGTCAAACTGCAGGTTTTAGCAATTTAGAAAATGGTTACGCTCTAGGTTGGCAAACAATTGGACGAGAGCAGCATCCAGCAGTAAGTGCCAGTGGTGGTGATGCTAATTCAATGGTGATTTATCCAAAAGATAACTTAACCATCATTGTATTAACTAATAAGCTAGGAAGCTTGCCAATATTCTTTATTGATGAAATTGCTGGCTTTTATTACCCTGAGATGAAAGCTGAAAATGGTTGGGGGTTGTCACAAGACTTATTCAAACTTTTCCAAGGGATTAAAAAACAGGGCTTTAATCAAGCCATCACTTTAGCGGATGAGATGAAAGTAAGTGCAGCGTTTGATGTGCAAGAAATTAATCTTTTGGGCTATCGCTATGTGGCTAAAAATGAACTAGCAAAGGCATTAGAGATATTTAAGCTAAATGTTCATTTGTTTCCTGACAATGCAAATGCTTATGATAGTTTAGGTGAAACCTATGCTGCACTTGGAAATAAACCAGAAGCGATAGCTAATTACGAAAAAGTACTCGCATTTTTGCCGAATAATCAACATGCCCTTAAGCAGCTGGCTCGGTTGAACCAATAACCTAACAAAGCGTAGACAATAAATAAAATCGCGCTAAGGCAACTACCATACTTCGCGCGCTTTTAAAAACTATGCTGGTCGAACTATATGCGGTAAATCTTTACTTCAGACATCAAAAGCCCAATCTGTAAAAGTATTAGTTACTCAAAGCCAGACGACCTCATTGTTCTTATATTTACTGCTGTATATTACTTTTAAACACATTGATTTATTAAAACGGTAACTTTAGGTTGCCGTTTTTTATTCCTACTATTTAAGTTTATTTTAAGCTTATTCAATTAATACTCAAATTCAAGAACCTTTAAACCATGCATCTGATTTACTGACTCATTTTATGTTTCAGATCATTAAACAGAGAATGATTAAAGGTTAGCCTGAAAACATGTACTTATACCCATAAGTGAGCTTTTAACTTTAATGCGTTTATTAGGAGGTATTATGAATTTTAAAAATACAGATACTCATTACAATACACTCTCTGTTGCTTTGCATTGGTTGATGTTTATTTTAATTGTTACTGTGTACGGTAGTATTGAACTACGTGAATTATTCGAAAAGGGCACTGAAACACGTGATGCCTTTAAAATGTGGCATTTTATGTTGGGTTTATCGGTTTTAGCTTTAGTTAGTGTGAGGGTAGTTGCGCGTTTAGTGGGTGGTGCAGCACCTGCCATACACCCTGAGCCTGCAAAATGGCAAAATAAATTAGCTATATTTGTTCATATTGCGCTGTATGTGTTTATGTTTGCTATGCCTATAGCTGGTTGGCTAATTTTGAGTTTAGCAGGTAAACCCATCCCGTTTTTTGGTTTAGAATTACCTGCTTTGGCTGCTCAAAACAATGAGCTTGCTAAAAGTATTAAAGAGATACATGAAACCGCAGGGGAAGTGGGGTATTACGTAATAGGTTTACATGCGGCTGCGGCTTTGTTTCATCATTATGTTTTAACTGATAATACGGTATCGCGAATGCGTTTACCTAAATAATAAAACTTAACAGTAAAAAGAGAGACAGAGTCTCCCTTTTTAATGTTTAATACGCTTAAATCCAATTCTAAACCCACCCCAATGTTTACCATTTACATATAATTGGCACCGATAGATCATGCAATATCTCGCCGGTATCGCGCTTATAGGTTTGTAATTAAAAGCTCTCTGCATGGCTACCGCAGTGAATGCCTGTGGGGTCATTAAAAATTTGTTTAGTGCGATTATTATATATGGCCCTGCATTTGTTTTTCACTTTATTTTTAGCCTCTTAATGTGGCGTTGCGTCAAAGATAGCCTGTAAATCTCATTGAGAAATTTTCAATACAAGAACATATATGTGAGTATGAAAATCTTTAAAAAACATGGTGCCACAGGGTTAATTTCAAAATAGAAACTAGTCGTTCTAAGCTTATACGAGACCATGTCGTGTCAAGGACGTTGCTGAGGCTCTTAATCCTTTTTTATAACAAAAGGATTAACGTTTATTTACAATAATAGTGCATAGATTCTTATAAAAAGAGAAAAGCTAATGTATTATCTTGCGTCCAAAATTTAGAATCGGTACAAGCATGCCCATTAAAATTAAGTTATTACTTTCATTTTTGCTTTTAGGTTTACTCCCAGCAGGTATTATTTCTGTATTATCTTTATATATATCTGCACAAGGATTAGAGAAACAAACGTATAACCAGCTTTCATCAATAAGCCATATAAAAAGCAAGCAACTTTACGATTATTTCAAAGGTACAGAAACAGATTTAAACTTATTAACAAAAAATTGGGAAAGCCAATCAAAGCATAACTCTGATCTCTCAATATCAGAGCTTGCAACAGTAAATCATACATGGTTTGATGGGTTTATAACGGATAAAGGTTATTATGACTTATTTGTTATTAGCCCAGCGGGCTTTATAGATTACACCTTCGCAAAAGAAGCCGATTATTTAACCAGCCTTACAACAGGACCCTATCAAACTTCGGGTTTAGCCACTCTTTTTAAAAAAATAATGATAACTCGTTCATTTGAAGTGGTTGATTTTTCGAAGTATGCACCGAGTAACGACGAGCCAGCCGCATTTATTGGTCAACCAATAATTATTGATGATGAAATTGTTGGAGTAATCGCATTACAATTATCAATTAATGCAATTAATAATATTATGCAAACTCGTGATGGGATGGGAGAAACCGGTGAATCATATCTAGTAGGTGACGATTTACTGATGCGCTCTGATTCATACTTAGATCCAGAAGGTCACTCGGTTATTGCAAGTTTTGCTGGTAATGTAAAAGATAATGGCGTGGATACTGTTGCAGTTCAAAAAGCACTTCAGGGGTACACTAACACTGAAATTATAATTGATTATAACGGTAATCCAGTGTTATCAGCCTACAAACCTTTTAAATTTGAACAATTAAACTGGGTTTTACTTGCAGAAATCGATGAGGCCGAAGCGTTTGCCCCTATTTATTTTCTATACTGGGTTATAAGCCTTATTGCATTGCTTTCTTTGGTTGTTGTAATTATTGCAGCTTTAGGAATTACTCATTCTATAATTAAACCTCTAGGCGGTGAGCCTGCGCAAATGCAGACGATCAGCAAACGTATCGCAAATGGTGATCTTAGTCAGGAGTTTAGTTCTGATACACCTAAGATTGGTGTATACGGAGCTATGGCAAAAATGAATACCTATTTGCATCAAACAATAAGCACAATATCTCAAGTAACTGACAGGCTTGCATCTACAGCTGCGCAAACGAGCGCGGCCAGTACACAATCAAATGCCAGCTTACAAGAGCAACATGCGAGCATCGAACATGTTGCGACTGCCATAGCGCAAACAAATTCCTCTATCGAAGAGGTCTCCGAAAGTGCTCGTGCAGTAGCCGACTTAAGTGTTAGAGCAAGAGAAACATCACACTCTGCGGATGTTGATTTACAGAAAACTATCGTAAAAATGCACTCACTTGACAATACCATCACTAATGCTGAATTAGTTATTAAACGTGTAGAAGATAATGCACAAAATATTAATAAAGTACTTGAGGTCATTCGTTCTGTTGCTGAGCAAACAAATCTTTTAGCACTCAATGCTGCAATTGAAGCTGCTAGGGCAGGAGAACATGGTCGAGGTTTTGCAGTTGTTGCGGATGAAGTGAGACAACTTGCTAAAAAAACACAAAACTCAACAGCCGATATAGAGCATATGATTGAGCTATTACAAGCGGGCACACAACAAGCTGTTACCGGAATGCATAAATCAATTGATGAAACAAAATCAACGATTACCACAGCGAATCAAAGCGCAGAATTATTAAAAAATAGTGTTGACCAAATAGATTATATAGCCCGCCGAGCTGAAATTATTGCAACAGCAGCTCATGAACAAAGTAGCATGTCTGAAGAAATAGCACACAGTATCGATTCAATTAAACAAGCAGCTATCGATAATGCAGCGGGTGCTGATCAGGTATCTGCTGCGAGTATGGAGCTAGATCAGCTCAGTAAACAGCTACAAAAAATAACTAATGGTTTCAGGTTACGGTAGAAACATCGCATTGTAACTAAAGAAAACATCCATCTTTAATTATGTGCTTTCAATGGTAAAATTACATTTTTATTATTGTGGATAATGAACTGTGTATATCATTGCAATTGAAGCCAATGGGGTCTGTAGTCAAATGGATAAAATCTTGTCTGCAGACATTTTATAAAATCATTTAGCGTTAGTTGAATTGTTTTTTGTAAAAATATGGTCTTTGTTAGTCATTAAAGATTTAAAGGGCACACAATGAACTTAACATATGCAAATAACGCAATTACCTTTCTACTTGCACTTAGTTTTATACTACTTGGTGTATCGTTTGCGCTCGGTGCAAATCCAAACACACTAATAGCGACATTTAGCTTTTACGAGCTTGATAGCGTATTAAATACTAATACGCTAGGTCTACTAAGTGGTACAGCCATGATTATGTTAGTGGTAGTAACCCTATTGGCACACTTTAAATTAATACAGCCAACCTCAGCATTTATGCTAGCGCTTGTTGTTAGCATTGTGCCTTTACTAACCTTATTAGCAAGTAATCGCTGGATGACTCAGTTAGGGGGCTTTCCTATTATTGGTAGTGGGCAGGGAATAATTAAATACTTTGCTGTAGTGCCTTTATACTTATTTTTATTTTATAAAAATAAGATGAGCGACAAACAGCATGTCCTTTTAAACTTTATTCCTTTGGCTATGGTTTTGCTATGGATTGGCGGTATGAAATTTTACGATTTTGAAGCTAAGGCCATTGTAGGCTTAGTCGA
The DNA here is from genome assembly GCF_005887255.1 of Pseudoalteromonas sp. S1609. Classification (GTDB taxonomy): domain Bacteria; phylum Pseudomonadota; class Gammaproteobacteria; order Enterobacterales; family Alteromonadaceae; genus Pseudoalteromonas. The sequence goes on from NZ_PNDJ01000061.1 coordinate 32,750, forward strand.
AACCTCGCCTTTTATGTCTTGGTTATATAGTTTATTTAGCGTACAAGGTGCGTCGAACGTGATTGGTGGGTTTGATGTATTATTTGCGCTACTACTAGGCGCTGGTATTTTATTAAATAATAAAAAACTAATTATAGTTAGTGGTTTAGCATGCTTGAGCGTTTTTTTAATGACCCAAACGTTTTTACTGTCTGCCCCTAACGCATTTAGCTCAAGTACGCTGTTGGCGCGGTTAGGGCAATTTGTAATTAAAGATTTATGGTATGTGGGAAATTTAATTGTTATTGCCACTTTAATGCTCTCTAAACCAGCTAAACACAGTTAAAGCAATATGCTTTGTTGCTACCAATACAAAATTATTAAATAAAATAATGTGTATAAATAAGCACGTTATTCATACACGAAAAAGCGCCAAAACAGTAAACCATTTTGGCGCTTTTAATTATCAATTTATACTGATTAGTTAGCTAATAACCATTCGCTTAGTAAACGTACACCAAAACCTGTACCACCTGGTGAAAGCTCATCTTTGCCTTTTTTCACTAATGCATTACCAGCGATATCGATATGTACCCAACGGGTTTCGCCAGCAAAATGCTCTAAGAAAGAAGCGGCTGTGGTTGCACCAGGGCCACCTGAGCCCACATTTGTTATATCGGCAATGTCAGATTTCAACATATCTTTATAACCTAACGGTAAACGCCATAGGTTTTCGTTTACTTGTTTACCTGCAAGGGTAAGTTGCGATACTAGCGTGTTATCATCAGAGAATACCGCTGCGTATTCATTACCAACAGCACGAATTTTAGAACCCGTTAAGGTTGCAACATCAATCATGATCTCTGGCTTGTAGTGCTCACGTGCATACCACATTGCATCACTTAGAACTAAACGACCTTCAGCATCGGTATTTAAAATTTCTACACTTAAGCCTTCAGCGGTGCGAACAACATCGCCAGGAGCTACAGCAAACTGCGATACCATATTAGCTGCCATGCCCATAACGGCTACCACGTTTTTATCGGCTTTAGCTAACGCCATTGCTTTTACAGTACCAAGTACTGCAGCAGCACCAGCCATGTCTGATTTCATACGTGCAATAGACGCACCGGTTTTAATACTGTAACCACCTGAGTCGAACGTAATACCTTTACCAACAAGGGCAATAGGGGCATCGTCAGAGCCTTTATAATGAGCAACCACTAAACGTGCACCTTGCTGGCTACCTCTACCTACAGCTTCTAATGCGCCCATGCCTAGCTCTTTTAGCTCTTTAGGCTCTAACACTTTGATAGTAACACCTAACGACGCTAATTCTTTTGCTGCATTGGCAAAATCAACCGGCGTCATTTCTGTAGCCACTTCTGATGTTAAATCGCGTGCTAAAAATACACCTGCTTGAATACTCTCTAATTGGCTGTAAAGCTTGCGAGTTTGCTTGGTGTTATCAACATCAAACGTATAGCTAACTGTTTCAGTGCTTGGTTCTTTTTTGTAGTTTTCAAAACGGTGATCGCGTAGGTTTGCACCGTGGGCAAAATTAGCAGCAAGTGCTGCGTTGTCGTTTGCACCCGTAACATCATCAAAAATAACACTGGCAGTGCCCGCTTTAGCTTTAACTAGGCGAGCATGAATATTACCGCCTAACTTAGCCGCTTTTGCTTTATTTAATTCGTCTGCTTTACCTGTACCTACAACCAAAATACGGCTGTAGTTACTTTTACTAGGCGCGACAAGTTGCGCGACTTTAGCGTAATCGCCAGTGAAGTTTTCTATATCGATAACACGTTGTAATTGGCCATCGAATTGTTTATCAAGTGTTTTAAATTGGCTGTTGCTGCCATCTTGGCTATAAAATACAACCAGCGTATTTGCGTCGCTGTCTACTTTTGTAGAAAAATTAAAGTCTGCTGCTTGTGCATTAATACACATACCCAGTGCAAGCGCGATTGAAGAGGCTTTTATAATACGTTTCATTTTTTAACCTAAGAATAATTTAAAGGGGTGTTTTACCCTATTTAGACTGTTATGGGTAAGTAGGATACGGTGAAACCGCAAATATCAGCGATATACGTCAAAATCATTAGTAAATAATATAAATTTGACTAATGGAAGTGACCTTAAAGGTTTAATAAAAATAACGGTCGCGTTACTATCAAACATAAAGGCATTACGCAGCTTTAAACCACCAACCTAGAGAATCTGCATTGAAAGCAAAAGAAATTCGCAACTTTTATATTAACGAAGAACAGTCTGTTTATTTGTTATCGCACCGTGATGCCAAAAAGCATCGCCAATGGCTTAACATTTGTATTAAACAGCTAACACTACTTGGCTATAAAAATGTTGAAATGATTGGTTCTGGTGCGTTTGGATTTGTATTTGCGGGTGATGATGAACATGGCCTGCCTTGGGTGTTTAAATTTTCAAGAATAACGCTGGCACAAAGTGTGCGAGATCGCCTTGAAGACGAAGCGTATATGCTGTCTCAAATTGATAATCCGCTAATACCAAAATTTTATGGCTTTGAGCGAATTAAAAAACAGGGCATTTTGATGATGGCTCGTGCAATAGGTGAAGATCTTGAAAAAGTATCACTTAAGCAAGGGCGGCTATCTGCCGCAAAAATAATGAACTTAGCGGTTAAATTAAGAAACGTGTTGCTTGATTTACGCCATCATAAAAATGGATTAAGCCCACAACCTATTGTGCATGGCGATATTAAACCCTCTAACTTGGTTTGGGATGAAAATGCCAAGCAGCTTTCATTGGTTGATTGGGGTAGTTCGGTATATGCCCAAGTAGATGAACAAGGCAACCCAATTGCCAGTAATTTTATGGATTTAATGTCGGGTGATTTAAGCACCACTAACGCGCGAATGGGTGATGTGTATTTTATTGGTGATGCGCAAATGTCTGGCGAAAAGTCATCCCCCCGTTTTGATGAGCAGGGGGTTGCATCAACTTTGTATGCACTTGCATCGGCTCAGTCTTGTCGATTTGGTGCTCAGGCTATTCCGGCCAGTAGTTTAATGCTCCCTAAAGAGCTGGCGAATGTAATTGACGGCATGCTTTCAAAAGAGCGTAGTGTAAGGGATAAAGCCGGCGACTATTTTATGCGTAACATAGAAACTATGGCAAAAGCATTTTTACCAGAGCTACCAAAGCAAGACACTAAAGCACGCATTCCTTTTTGGTTTAGCCAAGATCCTGAGCCCGAAACCGTTGTATATAGTTCCCGAAAACAGTTTTTACGCCAAGCCGACCATAAACAGCAATTACTCGATGTAAACGATGCCCAGTTAGATAGGTATTATAAAGAATTTTTATTTGATACCGGAGATACCGAAAAAGCGTTTTTAGCCTCAATTAGTCGCTTAGCGAAATACCCAGTAGTAGGGGGGCTGAGTTTTCATTGGAAAGATGATTCTTTGTATGTTGAGTCATCACTTATTATGCACGATGAAGCTTTAGCAACCGCATTTACCGATGCGGTAAATAATACTGTAATGCTGGCACAAGCGATTAGTCAAAAGGGCTTATTTAAGTGTTGTTTATTTGATGCCCGTAAAACGATTCAGCTAGAGCGCGATGGTACCGGTGCGTTCAAATTTAACCAGTTACCTGAGCTTGACTATGAAGTGGTTAATGTAAAAGCCAGCGAGGTAACCCGTCCGCACTCATATTTTGAAGATGGTAAAGATCCCGATGAACAACTGCAACTGCCTAAAAAGGTGATTAAATGTGTATTTGAGCTAAACCAGATACATCATACGGGTTGTATTATTTTTGAAGCACTACCAGATAGGATGAAAATTCACCATTACTATCGATTACTCGATGCTAGTAAAGAAGTTGAATTTAAACGTTTGCTAAATAAACTCATGCAGTACGCGGTTAATATAACTGATGTTGGGGTCGCTGGTTTTATGAAGTTGCCGTATAAAAATACTCGCGAGTTTAGTTTATGCGAGCAGCAACCCAGCAATTATTATCCTAAAAATCCAAAACAACTACTTAATTAATAAGTCACTCGCTGAGGCTGGTGGCTTAACAATAGAAAAAATAGAAAGTTAAATGGCAAAATCTAAACCACAAATTACATTAGAAAGTTACGGTATATATTCCAACTGGGACAAAGCCAGTAAATCGTTACCACAAATCACGCAATTCACCACAAAGGTAACCGCGTGTATTGATGTGGAATTTGGCCTAATAGTAAATATCAAAAAAGCCAAAGGCGAAAAGCTACATTATTGTATTTATCACCCTGGTATTATAGATGCCGATGGCGAAGTGATGCAGCCTTTTGAGGGGAATGTATATGTTAAAGATAACGATTGGTCGTTTTATTTAGGCGACACCGTGTGGGAGCCTATAGAAGATAAAATAGGTAACTGGCGTATGACCTTATCATTAGCAGGAAAAGTCATTGCGGATAAAACATTTAATCTAACTAATGAACAGACCAAAACAGAAGATGATTTTTGGAAACACCGAGGCTATTAATTTCCTCAATAAACAAAAAAAGCTAACAATAAAGTTAGCTCTTTTATGAAATTAGCTTAGTTACCCCAAGGGTTACTTGAATTTGAACGTTGTTTACGAGTACGGGCACGTTGCTTGGCTGCTTTTTTCTCTTGAATACGCTTAGCATCAGAAAAGCTTAACTCGCATGGTTCACCTGGTTTATCGCCTTCAGGGATAATACGGTCGCGTGGAGGCAGTTCGTATTGTACGTCATCTGGGCGTGGTAAGTTTTTTAGGCGGTACAAATAGAAATTATCTACTTTTTGTTGTGCCCACTCGGTTTTACGTAAAAATTTAACTGCTGACTTAATGTCAGGATTATTTTTAAAGCAGTTGAGTTGTAAGTAGGCATGCAGGAGTTCCCACCCATACTGCTCAACCAGTTCTTCAACCACTTGCTCTAATTTAACGCCTTGCAGTGGGTTATTACTGAAAAGTTCTTGGTTGCTCATAGGTGTTCTCTCGTTATTAAAAATACGGCCAGTATTATAAATTTAATAACGAGAGTTTAATAGCAAAAAAGCTTAACTTTGACAATTAACCACAACACGACCACGAATTTGGCCCTGCATGAGCTGTTCAGCATTCTCAATAACCTGATCAAGTGTGATTTCGGTCGAAATTTTATCTAAGTAATCGCTACTAACTAGGGATGCTAAACGATCCCATGCTTCAACACGATCCGCTTTAGGACGCATTACGCTATCAATACCCATCAAAGAAATACCACGTAAAATAAATGGCGCCACAGACGCTGGCAAATCCATACCTTGTGCAAGCCCACAAGCTGTTACTACGCCACCGTATTTAAGTGAGGCACAAATATTAGCAAGTGTGTGACTACCTACCGAATCAATGGCAGCAGCAAAGCGTTCTTTTTGCAGTGGCTTACCAGAGTTTGAAAACTCATTCCTATCAATTACATTAGTTGCACCTAATGATTTTAAATAGTCAGCTTGTTGCATGCGACCTGTTGCTGCGGTTACTTGATAACCTAGCTGGCTTAGTAAATAAATAGCAAAACTGCCAACGCCACCATTGGCACCGGTGACTAACACTTCACCTGAATCAGGGGTGATCCCTTGTTTTTCAAGGGCAATCACGCTCAACATTGCTGTGTAACCCGCGGTGCCAATTTGCATAGCTTGTTTAGCTGATAAGTTAGCGGGTAGGGGAATTAACCAATTGCTGCTAAGAGCCGCTTTTTGGGCTAGGCCACCCCAGTGTTTTTCGCCAACACCAAAGCCATTTAAAATAACCTTATCGCCAGCTTTAAATTCCTCACTGTCGCTGTTAGTAACTGTACCCACTAAATCAATGCCAGGTACCATAGGAAAGCTGCGAACTACAGGACCTTTGCCAGTAATGGCTAAGCCATCTTTGTAATTTAGGGTACTGTACAGTACGTCAATTAATACATTTTCGTTAGGTAGATCGTCACTGTTTATGCTGCTTAAATTGGCACTGTAGTTGTCGTCTTGCTTATCTATAACAATAGCTTTAATAGGATTGTTCATTAGATTTCCTTTTAGACCGATCGTCTTTAAATTGATAATAAAAAATGCATTAACAAGGGTCTGATGACCTTTGCAGATTAACATTTGTTCAAACTAGGGGCGGTTTAATTGCGGCGCGAGGTTTGTAACCT